>CALVRE010000013.1 GCA_944358455.1 uncultured Bacilli bacterium
GAAGGGTTTTACAATCCTGTCCGAATTCACTCTTCCATCGGGTATCTTTCCCCTGATCAATTTGAAAAAAAAGTAGAGATGGGTTAAAACCCCCTCTACTATGTGTCCAAATATTTGACAAATTCCCCTCATTCTATTATTTCATTCTGTTCTCATTTTAACAGATTTGTATCATGTTTGCAAGCAAAATGATTGATCTTTTTTATTCGTATTCTTTCTTACAGATCTCTTTTCACATCTATGTCATAATTCTGATTCTAGAAACCACTACGTTTGAATAATTTTTCTAAATCATAATTCGAATAGAAAATAATCGTTGGTCTTCCATGAGGACAATTGAATGGATTTTTACATTTTCTCAAGTCATTGATTAAATGTTCCATTTCTTCCATAGTAATATTCATATTGGCTTTGATTGCCATTTTACAAGAAAGCATCGTTGCAGCTGCTTCATTAAATTTTTCGATTGAAAAGTCATTTCCACATGCTACTACCACTTCTAAAAGTCTACGAATTGCTTCCTCTTCCTGACCTTTTGGTAACCAAGTCGGATGCGCTTTCACAATAACAGAGTTGATACCAAACTCCTCGATATCAAAGTGAAGTGTACGTAAAAAAGCAAATTGTTCTTTTAATAAAATGAAATCATTCGATGGAAATTCGATTGTAATTGGAAATAAAAGAGCAATGCTTCCTTCCGAAGGATGACCAAATTCTCTCATATACATTTCATAATTGATACGTTCTTTCGCAGCATGTTGATCAATGATATACATACCTTCTTGATTTTGACAAATGATATAAGTTCCATGAACTAATCCTACTGGATAAATTTCTGGTAAACGTTTCTCAGGTTCCTTGAATTCTAATTTCGTGACTTCTTCTTCAATTTCTTTAAATAACGTTTCCGCGTTTTCATCACTAGTCAAATCTTCATTGACAACGATTGGTGCTTCTTCATTTTGATAAGGATTATCGTTGAGTACACGATCTAATTCCAATTGCATTTCTTGATAACGCGGTTTATCTGTATATGTAAAAATTGGTTCTCTTACTTCGATATGTGGAATTAACGTTCTTCCTTTTAGAGCAGTTTGAATCATATTGCTAATCAAGGAACATAGCTCCTCTAGTTTACTAAATTTAATATCCATTTTAGTCGGGTGAATATTGACATCGATTAAACTTGGGTCAACATCGATATTAAGTACGACAATCGGATAACGATTATCTGGTTTAAAAGAATGATAGCTATCGTTGATCGTACGATTCAAGTCGAGATTACGGACGACACGTCCATTTACTAATGTAATCATACCGTTACGATTCGAACGATGAACCTCTGGTAAAGTAATATAACCATTCACCGTATAATCGTTGTCTTCCCCCTTCACTTCAATCATCTTTTTCACAACATCTAATCCATAAATGTCACGAATCGTCTTTAATAGGTTGCCAGAACCATCCGTATTGAGTAATACATTGCCATTATTGACTAATACAAACTTAATATCAGGGTGTGACAAGGCAATTTTATTGACATAATCAGTAATACTAGCAAGTTCTGTATAAAGACTTTTCATATGTTTTAGTCGCGCAGGTGTATTATAAAAAAGATTACGAACTGTCATAATGGTTCCTTTTCTAGCATCTCCAGTTTCCACTTTGATGATCTTTCCACCATCGATTTCCACTAAAGTACCTAGTTCTCCAGTTGAAGTCTTGAGAGTTACTTCACTAACACTTGCAATCGATGGCAGTGCCTCTCCACGAAATCCTAATGTATTAATATGAAATAAATCATCTTCGTCGATAATTTTACTGGTTGCATGACGTTGAAAAGCCAAAGTCGCATCTTCCCGGCTCATTCCGATTCCATTATCAGTCACTTTAATTTCCTTAGTACCAGATTCCACCAATTCAATTTTAATTTCTGTCGCTTGTGCATCGATACTATTTTCTACTAATTCTTTGACAACGGAAGCACAACGTTCGACTACTTCTCCAGCCGCAATTTTATTGGCGAGAATTTCATCCATAATTTTGATATGAGACATACTATCACCTGTTATTATTATAGCATATTTTTATCTTTAAAAACAAAAATAGAACATCATCGATGCCCTATTATTTGAGAATTAATTCTAAAACATTTTTCTTCGGAATGGAACTTTCTTGTTGAGTTGGTAAAACACCTTTTTGTGATACTGTGTGATTTTCTAGATGATCTTCATCCGCTAAAGCTGATAACATTTGTAAGATTGTTTCTTTATTATTACGTTCAAAAAGACGTTTGATCAACATTTTAGAAACAATACTATTTTGTAACATTTTAGAATTCGTTTGATCTAATACTAAACAATCAAATAAAAGATTCCAACTATTTCTCATTAATAAAGATTGTTCTGGTTGCTTTTTTAACTCTTCTTTTAAATTCATAACAAGATAAGCACTATTTGATTTTCCAACGAATTTTGAATCAACATCATCATGCCCATTTAATGTAACATCAGCGATATCGATTCCTAACTTAGCAAAATCAAAACGCATTCTTTTTTCTACTTCATCATTATGAAATGGTTCTAAACCACTTACTAGCTTTTTAATTTTTTCAATTTCATGATTCATTTTTTATCTCTCCTTTTTAAGCAAGCTTTACTATTTTATCACATCCATATTATTTGTCAATTGGTTTTCTCGTCAACGTAAGTAAAATCGTTCGCATCGACTCATTTTTCATATTCATTTCTTTTTGGATTTGCTGTTTCAAATCTTTCTTGCGTTGTTCTAAATAAAGGAAAACTTGATCATAACAAAGTTTTTCTTTTTCAAACAAAAAAATACTTACATAGGAATATAAAAGCAGACGTTCAATACGTTCTTCTCTCGTTTTACTGAGATGAACGAAACGAGAAAACATTCGCAGATATTCTTGATTCGAAATAAGGCTTTTATCTCTCCTATTCAGCATGCTATCTAATAAAGTATATTCATAAAGTAATAAATTGATGCATGTTAATTCTTTTTCTAATGAATATATTTGTTTTTGCAACGTTTTTTCCATCGTAAAATACCTTCTTTCTTCTTACTATCATACGAAAAGAAAAATGCAAAATTTGTCGAAAAAAGAGATAGACAAATCTATCTCTAGCAATCATCATTTATTATCACTCATAATTTTGCAAAAACTCGGATAGTTTAATGGCTACTGGTCGAGGAAGAATCTTCGATAATTCACTGGTTGGAACTTCCTTCATCTTCGTAATGGTATGATACTTTTTCAACAATTCTTTTTTGCGTTTCTCACCAATTCCTTCAACATGGTCTAAAACACTCTCTAAAGATCCTTTACTACGAATTTGTTTGTGATAATTGATCGTAAAATTATGTACTTCATCTTGAATTCGTTCCAAATAATAAAACAAATTGCTTTTTTTATCGATCGGTATATATTCAATTGGATCATTGGCCATCAACGCATCGGTGGCGTGATGATCATCTTTTTTTAATCCTACTACCGGAATATTCATATTAAGACTCGATAAAACTTCTCTAGCAACGTTAATCTGACCAATTCCACCATCGACAATAATCAGGTCTGGTCTGACCAAACCATCACGCAAAACTCGAAAGTAACGACGATAGATGACTTCCTTCATCGTTCCATAATCATCATTTTTATCAAGTGTTATTTTGAATTTACGATAATCATTTTTACTAGGCTTACCATCCACAAACACGACCATACCAGACACATTAAAACTACCAAATAAATTGGAATTATCAAACACTTCGATACGATCTAATTTAGGAAGATGTAAAATTTCTTTTAATTCTTCGTTCGCCTTAATCGTTCTCTCTTCATCTTTTTCGATCAGTTCGAATTTCTCATCTAATGCGATTTCAGCATTTTTATTTGCCATATCGACAATTTTTCGTTTAACTCCACGTTCCGGCTTTAACACTTTAACCCCTAAAAAAGAAGACAAAAGTTCTGCGTCCACAATATCCGGAACTAAAACTTCTTTAGGAAGCAAAACATCTTTTTCGTAAAATTTACCAATGTAGCGAGTCAGTTCTTCTTCTATTTCATCGATAATTGGAAAAATTTTAGAATGACGTTCAATAATTTTACCACCACGAATAAAGAAACATTGAATCGATAAATACCCTTTACCAAAAAAGTATCCAAAAACATCACGATCGACATTATCGTTCATTTCAACCTTTTGTTTTTGAAGAGTAATCGTAATATAATCACGAAGATCTTTTAATTCTTTTGCTTTTTCATAATTCATACGAGCACTTTCCGCAAGCATTTCTTCTTCGATTTTTTTAGTAATCAAAGTATGATCCCCTTTTAAAAATTGAATAATATCATGTTCCATCTCTTTCACCAAATTCATATCAACTTGGTTTGTACAATATCCCAAACATTGACCAATGTGATAGTATAGACAAGGCTTTTTCTGATAAGTCTTACATTTTCTGAGAGGATACATACGATTTAATAAATTGACTGTTTCTCTAGCTGCACTCACATTAGGATATGGCCCATAAAGTCTCGTTCCTTTTGCTTTCTTACGATTGATATTACGTACTACTACTAAACGAGGAACTTTTTCATTTGTAAGCTCAATATAAGGATAACTTTTATCATCGCGAAGCAAAATATTGTATTTTGGATCGTATTTTTTGATTAGATTCAATTCCAAGATAAAGGCTTCCGTTTCACTTCCTACTACGACATACTCAAAATCGACAATTTCACTAACCAAACGGGCCGTCTTGCCAGTATGTTTCCCACGAAAATAAGAACTGACACGATTCTTCAGTTTTTTGGCCTTTCCAACATAGATAATGGTGCCATCGATATTTTTCATCAAATAACAACCTGGTTTATTTGGAAGTAAACTAAGTTTCTTTTTAATTGCTTCTAAATACATATCCCTCACCCAGTACTTATTATACCATAGGAAAAGAAAAAGTACTAAAAAAGTACTTTTCGGATATGGAAGATCAGTTACACCAATCGATTACACAAACATCAATGTTAGAGATAATCGTTATGAGGGGAAAATTGATGTGTTCCTACCAACATCCTAGTATAATTTATGAAGCAAAAAGAATTCGAAATAATGAACTCTACTATATTTGTCAAAAGAAATAAATTTCGTTATAATAAAATTGGTGAGAACATGTTATCAATCGAAAAAAGTGAACAATCCATCTATGAAATTCAAAGGTCAAAATTTATTACTACCTTATATCGAATCGATTCGTTGGAAGAAATAGAAACAAATTTACAGGCTATCAAAGAAAAATATAGAGATGCGAATCATCACTGTTATGCCTACATTTTAGAAGAAAAGAAAAAATGTAGTGATGACGGTGAGCCAAGTGGTACGGCTGGAATGCCCATCTTAAACGTATTAGAACAACATCATTTAGATCATATCTTATGTATCGTAACTCGATATTTTGGTGGTATTAAATTAGGTGCAGGCGGTTTAGTTCGAGCATATAGTAAAAGTGCTACCATCGCAATCGAAAATGCTACTATAATTTCTCTCGAACACGGATATGAAATGAAAATTACATTTCCCTATTCTTATCTCAAAACAATTGATTTTTTGCTAAAAAACTATTGGATAAAAAACAAAAACTTCCAAGATGAAGTTACCTATCAATTCGAAATTACTAAACAAGATTATCTCATTCTTTCACAGGAATGGAAAAATGATATTACAAATGAAATCATAATAAAAGAAACTTGGGTACCAAAAAACAAATAAGCAATTGCTTATTTGTTTTGTTTATCATTAGGATGCGAGTAAAACCACAAGCGTTTTTATGATTCCCCTCTTTCATCTTCAAACAAAAAAGTAACAGAAATTCTGTTACTTTTCTTTATTGTTGTTTCATTTGTTTGGCAACTTCTTCAGCAAAGTTTTCTTCTCTTTTTTCCATACCTTCGCCTACTTCGTAACGAATCATAGTAGCGATTTTACCACAATTATTCTTAACGTAAGTAGCTACGTTGATATCGCCATCTTTGATGAATGGTTGTTCTTCCAAACAAATTTCTTTATAGAATTTTTGAATTCTTCCAGCAACCATTTTCTCAGCTATTTCAGCAGGTTTTCCTTCATTGATTGCTTGTTCTTTTAATACTGTTCTTTCTTTTTCTACTTCATCGCTAGGAACATCTTCCTTACTTACATAAAGTGGACGCATTGCAGCTGCATGCATTGCAACATCTTTTGCAACTTCTTCATTAGCGCCATCGATAACGGTAAGCACAGCAATTTTTCCACCCATGTGAATATAAGATCCAAATTGTTGATTATCTTCTTTCGTTAGTTTTGTAAAACGGCGGAAAGAAAGTTTTTCTCCAATTTTAGCTGTTTTCGCAACGATTAAATCGTTAACTGTTCCATCGCTCGTAGAAAGTTCCAAAGCTTCTTCTAATGTTTTAGCATCGCTTTTCAAAATAGCCTTTAAGATTTCGTCTACCATACTAGTAAATTCTGCATTTTTGGCTACGAAATCAGTTTCAGAGTTTACTTCTACGATAGCTGCTTGATTTCCGTCTATTAAAATAGCAGCTACTCCTTCAGCAGCAATACGATCTGCCTTTTTCGCAGCTTTACTGATTCCTTTTTCTCTTAACCAGTCTACTGCAGCATCGATATCTCCATTAGTTGCTTCTAACGCTTTTTTACAATCGAGCATTCCTGCTCCTGTTTTTTCTCTTAATTCTTTTACTAAACTCGCACTAATCATAATATCCTCCACTCTGATTTTATTTTAAAGCTTCTAACAATTCTGCTTTTTTCATAGTTGAATACCCTTTAATATCTTTTGCTTTTGCCATTTCACGAAGTTCTGCAACTGTTTTACTAGCTAAATCAACAGATTCAACTTGGGCTTCTTCTTTTACAGTTTTTTCTTCTTTTACTGGCTTAGCTTCTTCTTTTGGTGTGTCTACTGTTTCTTTTTCGTTTTTTACAGATGGTTTATGTTCGTTATTATGAGCACCACGATTACGATTACCCTCGAATCTTCTTGGTTCTTTCTTTTTAACTGTTTCTAATGCTTTTTCCATGATTTCTTTTGCATTATCACCTTTATTTTTATCTTCTTCTGTTACATAGTCGATTACTTTTCCGCCATTTGCTTCTACGATTGCATTCGCCATAACACTTGTAATTAGTTTTACAGCGCGAATCGCATCATCATTTCCAGGAATTACGTAGTCAACCATATCTGGATCACAGTTTGTATCGACGATACCAAATACAGGGATATGTAATCTTCTAGCTTCACGAATCGCATTTACTTCTTTAGAAGGATCGACAATATATAAAGCATCTGGCAATTTATTCATATCACGAATACCAGCTAATACTTTATTTAACTTGTCATATTCTTTCTTAAGTCCAATTACTTCTTTTTTAGGTAATACTTCGAAAGTTCCATCTTGTTCCATCTTTTCGATTTCTTCTAAACGTTTTACTCTCTTACGAATTGTTTTGAAATTCGTTAAAGTTCCACCTAACCATCTTTCTGTAACATAGTAAGATTCACTACGAAGTGCTTCTTCTTTAATTGCTTCTTGAGCTTGTTTTCTCGTTCCAACGAATAAAACCTTTCCACCATTTGCAGCAATTTCCTTTAAAGCTTGATAAGCTTCATCGATCATTTTTGCTGTCTTTTGTAAGTCGATAATATAAATATCATCTCTTGAAGTAAAGATGTATTCCTTCATTTTTGGATTCCATCTTTTGGTTTGATGTCCAAAATGAACACCAGCTTCTAATAAATAACTCATTGACACAACTGCCATACTATTCCTCCTTTTGTTTTTTTCCTCCAACGTTTCTAATTATTGCCACCTAACTAGGCACTAGGCAATAAAATCCCCGTTGTGTGTATTTGAAAAAGCCATAAATAATATACCATATATTGTATGTGAAAACAAGAACTTTTATCGTTTCTTTTTACTTTTTTTCACGAAAAAAACGACTTTTTAAAATCGTTTTTCTCTTTATTTTTCATTTGCTTCAAAATCCAAATGATAATAATTTGCGATCACTTCGATCGCAAGGTCGACTTTATGTCTAACTTCTTCATCGTAGTTCTGAGCTTGATTCTTGAAATTTTTCATATCTTGAATAAGCTCTTCTTCTGTTTTAGGAACTTGTGTAGAAATTTTATGAAAATTGGAATCGTACCCCATTGTCTCTTTCACAACTTGATAATGTATTTGAAAAACTTGACTCAAATATTGAATAGCGGGCGATAAATATAATCCAATGCTAGAACGGAATTGTTTTTCTAACACTTCGATTTGTCTTTCTCTTTCTTTGGGATCCGCTACATTTGCCTCAATAAAAGACAAACTCTGTTGATACTTATTTTTCTCCATTAAAAAATTATCTAATTGATACATTTTATCTACCTTACTTTCCAAGAATATTCTAACATTATCATCACGAAAAAGCAATAAAAAAAAGAACGTCGTTCTTTTTTAGCTTAAACGTTCACGAATGATTTTATTAATAGATCCCATATCAGCTTTTCCTTTGACAAGTGGCGTGATCGCAGCCATCACTTTTCCCATATCTTTTACACTAGTTGGATTTACTTCTTTCATTACACGATCGATAATAGCCATTACTTCTTCTTCAGAAAGTTGTTCTGGCATATACTCGTTCAATATTTCAATCTCACGATTCGTCTGATCCACTAGATCATCTCTACCGCCTTTTCCGAATTCCGCAACCGATTCTTTTCTAGTTTTAATTTGTTTAGAAACAATAGCGATCACTTCATCATCGTTAAGTTCTCTTTTCTTATTGATTTCCTCTAGTTGCATAGCACCTTTTAGCATACGTAGTACTGTCAAACGGAACTTGTCTTGACTTTTCATAGCATTTTTAATATCCGTTAAAATTCTTTCTCTCATATTCTATCCTTTCTATAACAAGAAAGAGGCACAAAAGCCCCTTTATTAATTATAATTACGTTCTCTTCTATTTTTTCTACGACTATTTTTAATCGCTTCTTGTTTTGCTTTTCTTCTTTTAACTCCAGGTTTCATATAACCTTCTTGTCGTTCACGAGCTTCTTTTAGGAGGCCACTTTTCACATTTTTTTGTTTGAAAGTACGGAGTGCGCTTTCCACATTTCCATTTCGAACAATAACTTTTGTCATACATAATCCCTCCCTTCTCGGCTAGAGATATTATAACACTTCTCTTTCAAGAGTTCAATAACAAATATGCGAAAAAGCGAAATATATGCCCACTAATTGTTAAAATTCACGTATTTTTTTAACAAAGCCCGATTTCGATTAAACGACGGACATAACTTCCGACAATTTGCCCGCTACCAAACAGTATTTCCATCAGAATATTGACAATAGGAAGCAGAAAAGGAAGTAACAAAAGAAAGCTTCCAATCTGAATCCCTATTTTATGTTCATGATAAAATTGTTTTAAACTGGACATATATGATTTCCTTGCGCTCTTCTGATGGCACTTCCTAGGCTACGTCCTAAATCTAGTAAAGCATTGATCCCACGCACTAAAGAGTTGATCAAAGTACCGGAAATACTAATTCCTCCTTCGATCTGCAACATTTCTTGTTTTGATAATTCTTGCATATGATTCCTCCTATCCATTACACTTAAGCGGTCTTACATAACCATCGATCACACCGATTAAAAAAATTACGACACCAACAATGCAACATCCAACTCCAAAGCTGATGCCTCCACCACTTACTTTTAATAATTCTTGTTTTGTTAACTCATTCATAATGAAACCCCCTCTTTATTTGTTTTGTTAACCATTGAAATCCTGTTACATTTTCCTTCTTAAACGACAAGAATAAAATATTATTTTCGATTTTTTCTTCTTCTAAAAGAGGAAATGTAATCAAGACCTCACGATATAGATTGCCGTCGTTACCAACGGTATAAGATTCGCTGATCTTTTGAATTTGGAATGTTTCTTTTCGTCCCTTAATCAATACTTCATAATGAGATAAATAAGGGATATCATCTTCCTGAACCAATATCCTAACATCATAACGATCTCCTTCCCGAACGACAAGTCCAGTACGCTCCAAAAAGGTAGTATAAGAACGTGATAACAATAGGATTACCACTATGATCAATAATCCTAGTAATGTCATCCAAAATAATACTATCTTAGAACGATGATTGAGCAATTGAAAACCAAGTGCCTTTTTATTCCATAACATTTTTTCTCACATCTTTTCTAATTTTTCCTTCCTTAATTTCGATCATGCGATCAAACAAATCTTGATTATCCGTGCGATGGGAAACCACAATCAGCGTTAATGTGGGATATTCTTTCATGATACTTTTTAAAATGCGTCGTTCCATCGAAAGATCCATCTGTCCCATTCCTTCGTCGATCATCAGAAAGAAATGATTACGAAGTAGACTTCGAGCAAGAAAGATACGTTCTCTTTCACCACCCGATAAATTAAAACCATTCTCTTCAATCAACATGAAATAACCCAATGGTTCATTTTTGATAATCTGATCTATTTCACACAATCGTACCACCTTCAAAAACTCGTCTTCTGGCACTTGTCGATCAAGTGTTAAATTGTCGTAAAGAGTCCCAGTAAACAACATCTCTTGTTGAGAAATATATGCGATGTTTTGTTTTAATTCTTTACGATCATAATCATTAATATCACAATTACCAATGCTCAGTTGATTTCGCTCGATCGGATAATCGTGAAGAATCAACTTTAAAAGAGTACTCTTTCCTCCCCCACTATTTCCGACAATCATCATTTTTTCTCCTTGTTCAATTTTCAAATCGATATTCTTTAAAATCCATTTTTGATCATTATAAGTATAATTTAAATGACGAAATTCAATCGGAAACGAGAACGAAACAGGTAATGTTTTTGTCTTATCGTTTACTTCTACAAACAGTTCCAAAACTCGTTTTAGTGCAAATTTTACTTCTTTAAAATTAACATCTGCATCTATAAATGATTTGATGGGTTCGATAAAATAAGAAAATAACATTTGATAAGTCAGTAACATACCGAGGCTTAACGTTTGATCGAGAACAGCATAAACGCCGATCAAAATCAACCATAAGAAACCTATTTGACCTAACAGTTCTTTAAAAAATAATTGAATATTATATAAAGTTTCCCATTTTATCTGATTATTCGTCCATTTATAATACTTTGTCTCTAGCCCCTCTTCCCTATTTTTCTCTAAAGATAGGGATTGGATCGTTTCATATCCTGCGATTGACTCTACCATATGAGAATGAACTTCTCCACGTAGAGCTTGTCCTCTTTGAATATATTTTGAAAACCAAGGACGAAATAACCACCATAAGAAAACATAACAAAGGGCAATTCCAATCGCTATACCAGTTAATTTGACATTGATCAAGCAAAGACAAATCAAACAAACCAAAGATAAAAGACAATCGACAAAAATAGTGACAAACAAACGACTAATAAAGTTTTGAACAACACCTAAATCATTCATTCTAGATACGATTTCTCCTGTCGTTCGATTGCGATAATAATGATAAGGAAGATGTAAAATTCGTTCAAATGTACCATTCGTAAGTAAATAATCGATTCGATGAGCAATACGAATCATCAAGTCATTTCGAAAATAATTGGTCATTTCCTTTAAAAATGCGATAACAAGAAAAAGGATAAATAAACCATAATAATAATTTTTGTCAGAATAATGATTCATGCCATCGATCATCGACTGAAAATAAAAAGATAGTACAATGGCAAATATGGTTACAAATATCGATAGAAAGAATACTTGTAGTAATTCCCATTTAAAGTGACTAACGAGTGAACGAAATAATTCGATAAACGAAGTAGAATTGCTATAACGAGGTAATGGTTTATAAGGGTATAGCTCAATCACAACCTGATCCCAAATAGTTAAAAACTCACGATAACTCATTCGTTTCAACTTTTTTTCATTAGGATCTGCAACTAATAGTCGCTTCTTTGAGGGCTCTATTCGATAAATGACAATATAATGTTGATATTTTTCTTCTAATGTGATATGAGCAATTAAGGGATAATGAACATTACTTTCCAAGTCTTCCAACGTACATTTGATGCCTCTCGCATGAAAGCCAATTTCTTTTGCACATGTTACTAAATGATATGCTGTTACACCTCTTCGATCAGTCTTCGATAATTCTCGTAATACTTCTAATGGAACTTGCCCTTTATAATAAAGAATGATCATTGCAAGTGATGCGACACCACAATCCTTTTCTCCTTCTTGTTCCACAAATGGATACCTTCTTAACATCTTTTCACCTTCCTATTAAAAATATACGAGGAGTGATGTTAGAAATCCTGTTTACAAATGAAAAAAAATTGCTTGTTAGCAATTTCGATAAATCCGTATTTTTTTAGAACCATACTTACGTTCTTTCCATAACGTTAATTGATTATTAGTAGGTTCTTCTTTTTCATATTCACAGATAATAATTCCCTTATCTGTCAACAAATGATGATCGATAATGTACGATAAGATTGGACTGATAACATTCATACCATAAGGAGGATCTAAAAAAACAATGTCAAATTGAATTTGTTGTCTTTCAAAGTAGTGGAGTGCATCCATATAATCCATAGTAAGAATATGATCGTCATGCTCTAATTTTAGCGTCGTCATATTTTCTTTCATCGTTTTCGTAGCAAACTTATTATGATCGACAAAATAACATTCTTTTGCACCATTCGACAATGCCTCTATTCCTAAATTCCCACTTCCTGCAAACAAGTCGAGACAAATACTTTCTTTCACTTGATCTTGAATCATCGCAAACAAGGATTCTTTGACACGATCCATCGTTGGTCTCGTACCTTCGATATCGAATCCTTTTAATACTCTTCCTCTATATTTTCCACTAATAATTCGCATATTGTCACTTCTTTCGTATAAATTTAAAAAGGGTTGTCCATAATAGTAATGTCGTGAAAGATCACGACCGATACTCCCCTTCATAGAAACTCATATTTATGAGTTTTCTTTTTTTATTATACTCTATTTCAAAGTCGACATCAATGCACTTACCATCTCTAAGGTATCCAAAGCTTTACTAATTTTATCGCTCGTTCTCAGCTGATAAGCATCTTTTACTTCTTCTTCGAAAACACGAAAAGTCGAAGGATCACGATTGAGTGTTTTATACCAGTAAGAATGTTCTCGTAAATAACGTTGGTAATTGGGATTATTTTTAATTTTAAATTGTAAATCTAATACCATTAATCCTCAAAATGTTTATAGATTGGCCTTGGTTTATATTCTGTTTTCTTGGTATCAGTCGTATTATCTTTTCGGCCAAAATCCTGAATAACTCCAAGTACTCTTTGAATATTCCCAATTCCATTCTGTAAACTGTCTAAATCGAGATTTTTAAACACGTTCACTAGTTCAGCAAGTCCAAATCCTGTTGCAGCACCAACCGCCGCTTTTTCAGTATTCGATGCACGATCCTCGTTCTTCGGTTTTAAATAGTCGTTCCAAGCCTCTCCTTCTTCCCCATATATATCATATATCTCATAAAGTTTTTGCCAAGTTGTCTCGCCATTTTGAACCGGTTTTAAAAGTCTTGGATGTTTTTTTACAAATTCCTTAAATTCCTCTTTTTTCGCCATGATAACCACCTAATTCATTATATGAAAATCGTCCCAAATGTTTCCAAACAAAAAGACATAACCTTGTTATGTCTTATTCTATCTATGATTCATGATCTTCGATCTCGTCTAAAAAATCATCAATCGTCATAATTCTTTCATCCACTTCTTTTAAAGACACATTTTCTTTTGGAACTTCAATCACAGCATTTCCTTCCACTTGCTCTTTCGTTTGAGGTTCTACGATTGGATAACTATCCAAAATTTCCTGTTTCGAAATAACACTTCCAGTCGAATAACGATCCGTAATTGGAAATTCTGTGATTTTAAAAGTGCGTTGTTCTTCTTTTGTTTTAATTCCCAATAAGGTTTTATGGGATACGAGGAACACTTTCAAAATGTGATATGGATTTGTTTTAACTTCTCGTACAAGTAGTAATCCACGGCGAGCGCGACTAGTCTTATCAAATTCGCTAATCTTAATTCGTTTGGCCGTATTCTTTTCCGTAATAACCGTTACATATTCTGCGCTTCCATCAAATAATGTTGCGCTTACAACATAATCATTTTTAAGTCCGATTGCTTTCACTCCCGAAGATTTGACTCCCGACATTGGAACTTCTTCGATACCAAACCAAAGTCCATATCCCTGATGAGTTGCGATGAAAACATCTTTTTTAGAACTCATAACAGCCGTAAGCATACGATCGTCTTCCTTTAATTTCATGCATACGATCGGTTTACTATAACGTGTTACTTCAAATTCGGATAATAGTGTTCTTTTGACCATACCATTACGACTAAATAAGGTAATATAATGTTTATCATCAAAAGCATAAACAGGGATACTACTGATCATATTTTCATCGGCACTGATTTTAATAATATTGCTGATATGTTTTCCAAGTTCTTTCCATTTCAAATCAGGAATTTCGTGAACTGGCACATATAGATAATTTCCCATATCCGTAAAGAGCAATAATGTATCTAACGTATTCATCTCATAGATACCAATTGGATAATCTCCATCTTTTACCATTGGAGCCTCCCCGTTACTTGCACCGTAACTACGTAATGAGACACGTTTTACGTATCCTTCTTTCGTTACGACAACCATACAGTCTTCTTTCGTGATCATCTCTGTCTTCTCAATTTTAATTTCCGTAATTTCATCATGAATAACACTCTTTCTTGGTGTGGCATATTCTTTTTTGATATCGCGAAGTTCTTTTTTCATGACATCACGAAGTTTGTTTTCATCAGCTAAGATTGCTTGTAAACCATTGATGATAAGCTTTAATTTAGCAGCTTCATCAGTAAAAGCAACAATATCAAGGTTTGTCAGACGATAAAGTTGTAAGTCGAGAATGGCTTTCGCTTGAATTTCCGTAAAGCCAAACTTCGCAACAATATTTCTCCCCGCATCCGCTTTATCTTTACTAGCACGAATGACTTTAATTAATTCGTCTAAAATACTGATTGCTTTTAAATATCCATCGACAATGTGAAGACGACGATTAGCGACATCTAAATCAAAACGTGTTCTTTTTTCGATGACTTCTTTTTGAAAACTAATATAAGCATCTAAAATCGATAATACCCCTAATGTCATCGGTCTACGATTATTGATTACAACCATATTATAATTATAAGAAACTTGTAAATCCGTATTTTTATAAAGATAATTTAAAATAAGATCCTTGTTAGCATCTTTTTTAATATCGATCGCAATTCTTAGGCCAATACGATCGGAAGATTCATTGCGTACATCTAAAATACCATCGACTTTTTTATCGATTCGAATATCGTTAATCGCGCGCGCTAATCCCTCACGATTCACTTCAAATGGAATTTCCGTAATCACTAATTGATTGCGTCCTTTTTCTTCGACAAACTCCACTTTCGAACGAATCACAATACGACCTCGTCCCGTACGAAATGCATCTTCGATTCCTTTTTTTCCTTCGATAATTCCTCCCGTTGGGAAATCAGGCCCAGGCATAATATCCATAATGGTCTCTAGACGACAATTGGGGTTATCAATTCGTTTAATCGTCGCATCGATTACTTCTCCTAAATTATGAGGAGGAATATTCGTGGCATATCCGGCACTAATACCAGTTGCACCATTGACAAGTAAATTTGGAAACTTGGCAGGTAAAACCGTTGGTTCTAGTTCCGTATCATCAAAGTTAGGAGCCCAACTGATCGTATCTTTATCGATATCTTTCAATAATTCATTGCTAATTTTTGCTAGTCTTGCTTCCGTATAACGCATTGCCGCTGGGCTATCTCCATCCATCGATCCATTATTACCATGCATATCGATATATGGTGTATTTTGTTTCCACCATTGACTCATACGAACCATGGCATCATAAATACTAGAGTCACCATGAGGGTGATAATTACCCATGATAAGTCCTACTGACTTCGCACTTTTTCGATAAGGTTTATCATATGTATTTTTGTCACGATACATTCCATAGAGAATTCTTCTTTGAACTGGTTTTAATCCGTCACGAACATCTGGTATAGCACGATCTTGAATAATCGATTTCGCATACTCTCCAAAACGTTCTCCCATGATTTCCTCTAAGGAATAATCATAAATTCGTTTTATTACTTCTTGCATCTTATCTCACCATTAGAATTATATCAGAAAAACATAAGAAAAGCAAAGAATACCAGCGATAATTCTTTGCTTCTTTATTTTTAACGATCAATATGAATCGCATAATTATCTTCTAATGAGAATTCGACATTCTCTTCAATCCATTCTTTACGAGGTTCTACTTTATCCCCCATTAAAATACTAACACGTTTTTCAGCAAGAGCCGCATCTGTGATACTGATCTTGATAAGCCCCCTCGTCTCCGGGTTCATGGTCGTTTCCCATAATTGATTCGCATTCATTTCTCCTAGACCTTTATAACGTTGAACAACTGGTTTTCCAGGATTTTTACTCACAATATCTTTCCACTCTTCATCCGTCCAAGCATAAAAATGTTTTTTCCCATAATCGATTTTATAAAGAGGTGGTCTTGCAATATAAAGTTTTCCTGCTTCGATCAATGGTTTCATATAACGATAGAAAAAGGTAAGAAGAAGAATCTGAATATGAGCTCCATCGACATCGGCATCGGTCATGATGATAACTTTATCGTAATTACTATCTTCGACCGTAAAATCACTTCCAACTCCTGCCCCAATCGTATAGATCATCGTATTGATCTCTTCGTTTTTCAAAATATCTTCCATTCGTGTTTTTTCTGTGTTCAAAACCTTTCCACGTAATGGTAGAATTGCCTGAAATTTACTATCTCTACCTTGTTTTGCTGATCCTCCTGCCGAATCTCCTTCGACTAAAAAGAGTTCGTTTTTCTTTGAATTTTTTGTCTGAGCAGGTGCGAGTTTTCCTGATAAAAGTCGTTCTTTCTTACTTTTATCCTTACCGTTACGCGCTTCATCACGAGCCTTCCTAGCTGCTTCACGAGCTACTTTACTACGTACCATCTTCGTTAACAAAGTCGTCGCAATCTCTTTGTTTTCTTCTAGGAAAAACTGCAATTTTTCACTGACAACACTATCGACGACGTTACGCGCTTCTGGGGTTCCTAATTTTCCTTTCGTCTGTCCTTCGAATTGAAGGAGATTTTCTGGTATCTGTAAACTAATCACAGCTGTCAATCCTTCTCGTGTATCGCTTCCTTCCAAATTCTTATCTTTTGCTTTTAGATATCCATTGGCACGAGCATAGTCATTAAAAACACGAGTAAGGGCGGTTTTAAAGCCGACCTCATGACTTCCACCATCATTTGTTTTGACATTGTTGACAAAGGAAATAATATTTTCGTTATAGGTATCCGTATATTGAAAAGCGACGTCGACTTCAATGGTATCTTTATTTCCTTCGAAAGCAATCACTTTGTGAAGAGGCTTTTTATCCTCATTCATATATTCGACAAACGAATAAAGTCCATTATCATAATGGAAAGTTTCTGCTTTCTCATCCGCTTCATCAATCACTTCCACCGTCAATTGTTTTAAAAGAAAAGCACATTCTTGCATTCTTTCACAAATTGTCGTATAAGAAAATGTCGTACTAGAAAAAATGGTAGAATCCGGTTTAAAAATAACACGAGTTCCCGTTTTGTTGGTTTTACCTAGTTTTTTGAGCGGAATAGTCGTATGTCCACCATTTTCAAAACGAATATAGTGTTCGTAACCATCATGTTTAATATAAACTTCCATCCATTCACTTAAGGCATTGACAACACTGGCTCCAACCCCATGAAGTCCACCAGATACTTTATATCCACCACTTTCGAATTTACCACCAGCATGTAAAATTGTATAGATGACTTCCGGAGTCGAAATACCACTACTATGCATCCCTGTTGGAATACCACGTCCATTATCTTCGACACTAATACTTCCATCCTGTTGAATAATCACTTTAATGTGATCACCATAGCCATTGATAATTTCATCGATTCCATTATCGACGATTTCCCATACTAAGTGATGAAGTCCTCTCTTGTCTGTCGAACCAATATACATTCCCGGACGTTTTCGAACTGCTTCTAGTCCTTCTAAAATTTTTATCGAGCTTTCATCATATTTTGCCATACTTTTCACCATAAACATTCTATCATATTTTAAAGAAAAAACCAAACAAGTTTTCCTTTTTTTCACTCAAAAGCAAAGAAAAAAGACGATTATTTTCGTCTTTAACGATTCGTTTTATCACCTGGATAAATATTTCTTTCCTGACCAAAATACAAATCAAAAGCGATCAAACTACTCACCATAAAAAACTTTATCGTTTTACGATCAGAATTTTATTGAGCACTATCATGATCAAAATATTACCCATCTTTGACATATATTTAGTCTTTCTCTTTTAAATAGTTATATAATTGCTCGTATGCCGTATTATCCCAAAACTTCCATCTTTCATTATCAGGATAGCAACCCAAAGTTTTATCTACACCATTAGGTATAAAAATAAAATCCCATGACCATCCAAATTCTCCACTTTTTACTTTCGCTAATTTACCTTCCGTTTTAGATACAAAAGTAACGGGTTCTTTTCCATACTCTGTATATGCAAGCACTTCCAAAAAATATGCCTCTCTTTCTTCGACACCATCCATTAACTTTAAAATACCATCGATTCCTATCGTTTGATCAACATATTTTGAATAAGCAGATGGAAAACCATTTAACGCAGGAATCACAATTCCTGAATCATTCTTTAAAGTATTCTCATGCAAAAAATCACTTGCGTACTTTGATGAAAACTTAGCGACTTCTTCTATCGTATCAGCTTGTATTTCAGGACAATCAATACTTTTTGCTTCAATCTCTATGCCAAGTGGACCTAAATGCTCTTGCGCAACTAATACCTTAAATTGATTAGTTGTAATATAGTTTATTTTCATTTGAATATCCTCCTTTTAAATATTATAACACGTATAATTTTAAACATGAAGACTTTTGCTTTCTTTATTTTTTTGCTTTTTAATTAAATGGTCGTGTTATTAATAAATTGGCGTTTCATAATATACATTTTTATCAACACTCTATAGTGTTTTTTCACTCAAAAACAAAGAAAAAAGACGATTATTTTCGTCTTTAACGATTCGTTTTATCACTCGGATAAATATACTTTAATTGTTTTGCCTCAGGACAATCAGTAGCTTCACTCACATATCCCAAAACAGCCAATCGACCTTTTTTCTCCTTTAAAATACGTTTATTGATACCTGCAAAATAAGGTACAGGAATGATCTTTTTATCGGATACATCATATTCGATTTCTGCACCACAAATTGCACATTTTAAAATTCGTGTATTGTGTTTCCCTTTCGAAATACTGCCATTTAAATACCATACATCTTCGTGCTCATTTTGTTCCAAACTAGCAATTTTCTGGTTCAACGTTTGGATATCATGTTGGATTCCATTTTGTTTTGATAACATCATAACAAAGTCTTCAATTTGCGTTGCTGCATAAAATTGGTTGTTATCTTTCTCGATTTTTCGATAATTTTCCAAACAACTATTCTGGTGTTCTTGATATAACTTCCACATTTCATAATAGAAATTAGATGGTCCTGCAGTACGAAGATTTTGATTCTTTTTCTCATCCGTCAAACTGGCAATTTCTTCATCGATAAGAGCAATAAATTGGTGTAATTCAGAATACCATTTACGAAGGTCTTGAAGTTCGTGGTTATACCTAATTTCATGTTGTAATAAATGAAGTTCAGTTTCGATTGACTTTAATTCCTCATAATCTCGGATATGTGGAATAACATCCAACAATTCATGATAAGTCTGTAATGATTTCCACTCTTCCTTTTGTTCTAACGCACGACACTTTAAAAGTAATTGCTTACGTTCTTTTTGTAATATTTTAACCTGGTTTTGAATCATATTCTGACAATCATCTATGTTCTTTGGAAATCTTCCGTAGGTATAAGCGGCTTTGTAGAATTCATATTGATTTGCCCAAAAGTTCATCATCGAAAAATACTCCTGCAATTGTGTCATCAATTCGACATAATCAGGATGACTCTTTCTCCACTTTTTCATCTGATGTTCATTCTCTACTTTTTCTAAATATAACGTCTTCAGTTGCAACTTGGTCTCGTATAATTTTTTTGCTAATTCTTTTTGCTCCATTCTATTCCTCTTTCTAATATTGTTTTTTCATAAGGCGATAAATTTTTCTATCATCGTCATCTTCTAATTGATTCTTTCCATCTCTTATTTCTAATCTTTGAAACAACTCATTATGTGCCGAAGTAAAATCTACTGGATAAAAACGAGCATAACCATTTCCAATCAATTGATAATGGGCAAGTACATGAATCACTTCCTGTTTTGGCAAAGTTACTCTACCATATTCACATAACAAACATTGACATAAGATTTTAGATCCTTTTTGTTTCACACACGCGAGTAAATGTTCGTGCGGAAAATCGTGCAAGTATGTCTTAGCTATACGATGCGCAGTTGTCATCTTCCTCTTTTCCATCTTACATGTTTTATAAATTTGAAAAGAAGATAATAACGACTCAGGGAGTTCGATCTCTCCTACTTCATATTTTTGAAACTGCTTTTTCATCTCTTTTGAAAACGTACTGAGACACTGATCAACTTCATGAATCTTCATTCCAGTTTCCAAAAGATTTTTTTTCATTTTTAATAACTTATGAATATCCTCTTTATTCATATTTTCACTTCCAGTAAAGGTATTATAGCAGAATCGCGAGAAATGTCAAATAAAAGCAGTAGAAACTACTGCTCATTATCTTTCTCCACTTTTACTAATACTTCTCGTGGTTTAGATCCATTATTTGGCCCAATAATACCACGTTCTTCTAATAAATCGATGCATCTTGCTGCTCGATTATATCCAAGACGAAACCTTCGTTGTAACAAAGAGGCACTCGCTTTTCCTTGCGTCACGACAAATTCGACAATTTCGTTATAAAGAGGTTCTTCATAATCATCTTTATCATCGACCATCGTCGTTGCTTTAGCTTCTTCTTCATCGAGTAAAAAGCTTTCGTCATAACGAGCACGTTGCTGAGAAATGGTATAGTCGACAACAGCTTTTATTTCTTCATCAGAAATAAAAGTTCCTTGAATACGAATCGGCGTATTCTCTCCTTGTGGTAAAAAAAGCATATCACCTTTTCCCAACAATTTTTCTGCTCCAACCATATCGAGAATTGTACGAGAATCGATTCCACTCGATACCGCAAATGAAATACGAGATGGGATATTCGCCTTTACGACACCTGTGATAACATCAGTCGAAGGACGTTGAGTTGCAACGATCAAATGAATTCCTGCTGCACGCGCCATTTGTGTAATTCGCATAATCGAATCTTCGACCTCTTTCGCTGCGACTAACATGAGGTCTGCAAGTTCATCGATAATAACGACAATATAAGGTAATTTACGCATCTTATCTTCTTCTGGTAACTGCTCATTTTGCTTTTCGACATACATATTATATCCCGCGATATTTTTCGTTCCCGTCGCTTCGAATTTATCGTAACGATTTTCCATTTCACTAACCATTTTCTTCAAAGCAATATTCGCCTTCTTAGGATCAGTAACAACTGGAATTAAGAGGTGTGGAACACCATTATACATCGATAATTCTACTTTTTTAGGATCCACTAAAACCAGCTTTACTTCATCTGGTTTAGCACGCATTAAAATAGATGTGATAATACTATTGATACATACAGACTTACCACTTCCTGTCGCTCCAGCTACTAGCAAGTGAGGAGTCTTATTGATTTCCATCCATTGTGGTTGTCCCATGATATCGCGTCCTAACGTTGCAAGTAATTTACTATTATCAAGTGAGCTTGGAACACTTTCTAATATTTCTCTTACACTGACCATCGAAATCGATTTATTTGGTATCTCGATACCAATCGTACGCTTTCCTGGAATCGGAGCCTGGATTCGCACATCTTTCGCAGCAAGCGCCAGAGCGATTTCACGATTGATACTCAAAATTTTACTTACTTTCGTACCCGCTTTAATTTCCATTTCGTACTGTGTAACCGACGGACCAATATTCGCTTTGACAACTTTTCCTTCGATACCAAAGTCTTTGAATACCTCCCCTAAGATAGGAACGGTTTCTTTGATAGCCGCTTCATTTTCTTTATTGTTCGTCTTACCAGGACGTTTCAATAAGCTAAGAGGAGGATAATGATATCCTCTTGTATCGATTGGCTCAACTGGTACTTCAACAGCTTGATTACTGATAGGAGTCGTATTTTTCTTTGCCTCTTCTCCATTATGAATCAATTCATCGACACTGGATACGACAATCTTGCCGTCTTTTTCAAAGTTATCTTCAGCCTTTTTAATTTCCACTTCATCCTTCTCTTGTTTCTTATGAACAAGGGCTTTCTTCGCTTTCTCTTTCGCATTTTGAACCATATCCATAATCGACATTCCCGTAAACATGACAACACCACATACGAGTAGTGCCCACATGACAATCTCTGTTCCTTTGATATCGAATAATTGGACAAATCCCCAAGAGAAACAAGCTCCTAAAATTCCTCCTCCTTGAATGACCGCAATATTTTTTGTAGCTGCCATAAAGTTATTGACTGTTTCCGTAATAATATCCATTCCTGCCAAAGAATTCTGTTTCACATAACTAATATGAGAAAAAACCAAAATACCAATCACAAAAATATAGATTCCAATTAATTTCGATGTAAAAAAGTTCGGTACACTTCTTTTGACCATCATATAGCCACCGACAATTAAAAATGCTACTAATAGTACATTGTACCAACTACCAACTAAAAATGCGGAAAAGTCCCCGATACATCTTCCTACGATTCCAAATCGTCCAAAACCAATAATCGCAATCAAGATAAATAATAATCCGGTCAGTTCTATTTTATAACCATTATCCGGTTTTTTTGTTTCTTTTCTCTTCTTTTTCTTCGCCATGTAATACCTCCTATGTTATCTATTTTGATTATAACATAACCGTCTTTTTTCTTCAAGAAAAAGAGCCTATTTCTAAGCTCTTAATGATCTAAATAATTTCATTTTTAATATTTGGATTTTTCAAGGCCTCTATCATATGATCGATTTCCTCAAAAGTGTTATAAAAGTAAAAACTGATGCGACAAGTATTTTTAATTCCCATATCTTCTCTTAAAATTTTAGCACAATGATTACCACTTCTTACACAGATATGATAATTATTGAGATAAATTCCCAAATCTTGAGCAAAAATATCTTGATAATTAATTGCTAAAATACCACTTTCACTTTTTTCGTTATAAATAATGATCTCTGGTATTTCTTTCAAACGACGAATTGCATATTTACGTAGTTCTAATTCATGTTTATGAATAAGGTCCATTCCTATCTCACTCAGATATTGAATGGCTCTTCCAAGCCCGATTACACCGGCAATATGTTGTGTTCCAGCTTCAAAAAGTTCTGGTACCTCTTCATAGACACGAACCCCATTGGGTGAAAATGTCGCGTTCATGCCCCCACCAAACTCCAGAGGTCGCATATTATTTAGTAACTCTCTTCTGCCATACAAAATTCCAATCCCCGTTGGACCACACATTTTATGCCCCGAAAAAGCGAAAAAATCTGCTCCCATATCACGCACATCGACTTTCATGTGAGCAACACTCTGCGCACCATCAACTACGATCAAAATACCATGTTGATGAGCAAGTTCGCTGATCTGCTTGATAGGACGAACATCGCCAATTACATTCGTAACTTGAGCCAAACTAATGACTTTCGTACGTGGAGTAATAGCAGCTTTAACATTTTCTAACGTCACATGAAGATTCTCGTCTAATTCGATATAAGAAACTTTGATCTTCTTTAAATCAGCAAGTTCAAACCAAGGTAGTACATTCGATGCATGTTCACTTTTCGTAATTAAAACTTCATCACCCTCTTTTAAATAAACACCAAAATATCCAAAGATGACGCGATTTAAAGAATCGGTCGTTCCACTCGTAAAAATAATTTCTTCCTTTTGCTCAGCATGAATGAAATCTTTGACTATCTCTCTTGTATAATCATAGATAGCATCTACTTTTAAACTATTGTCATAGTCACCGCGATGAGCATTCGCAGTATAATTCGTATAATAATCCACCACTGCATCAATCATACACTGAGGTTTCAAACTAGTTGCCCCATTATCAAAATAGATCAGTTCATTTTTTAAAATTGGAAAATCCTCTCGATTCATATATTCACCTCCAAACGTCTTCTAAAATGGAAATCAGTTTTTCTTCTTTTTCTTTTGTCAGTTCTAAATTACTAAGAAAGAATCCTTTCATCAGCAAACGAATCGCATCACGTTCTTCGATACCACGACTCATCATATAAAAAACATCTTCGTCCTTAAACTTGCCAATATAAGCAGCATGATTAGCCGTCACATCTTCTTCACTGGTAAAAAGATTAGGAGAAATTTTACATTCTTCTAAGTTATAAGTCACAATGCGATTTTTTTGATCGAGAAAACATCCGGTTTTACCTTTCGGAATATCACCTGTCACATTAAAGATAAGCTCTCCATCTTCTAAATTGATTCCATGATCGACGATATTACTCGTCGTCTTTGGTGCATTGTGATACACCACCATATCATATTTCTCCGGTTTTATACTAATCGTCTTCAAGAGAAAATCAACTTTTGCACACTCACCATTCAAATGAAAAAGATCAAGTTCACGTATTCCTTCCATATGATGAATTCTTCTAATCATCGTATTGCTATTACGATCTAAATAATACTTGTATTGCACCTTGGTTCTTTTGCCGTGACGAAACTCCCATAATGAAAAGTGAACATCGGCTTTCACATTGACAAAAATATCTAATTTACACTCATGATCACTTTCGTATTCAATTTCTAAATCAGTATCCCCCAATACTAATATTTTTAAACTATTGACATCGAAAAAATCATTTTTTTCTTCTAGTTTAACTTGCAACTGATCATCTAATTCACATGATACGATTTTATCATTCACTACTTTTAGTTTATTCATGTCCAGTCATTTCCTTTATAATACAAGTCCCGATTGAAGTAGAAAATTTTTTTGCAATCGCTTCATAACCATCATTTTCAATTTCTTCCACCAAAGAAGCATCTCCACTTTTGACGATCGTACCATTCATCATCACATGGACATGAGTAGGTTTGATATAATCAAGTAATCGCTTATAATGGGTGATGAGTAAAAGACCTGGATTATTCTCTTCATAATAGCGCATGACATTTTCACCAACAATACGCAAGCTATCGACATCTAATCCAGAATCGATCTCATCCAACAATACAAGACTAGGATGCAACAAATACATCTGAAGAATTTCATTTTTCTTTCGTTCTCCACCAGAAAATCCTTGATTGATGGAGCGATGAATCATTTCCGGATCCATGTGTAATTGTTCTACAATCTTATCCATTTTTTTGATGAACGAAAATAATTGAAATTGATCTTTTTCTTTGGCATGAACGGCACTTCTCATAAAATCAGCATTCGTCACACCTTCAATTTCGTAAGGCATCTGCATACCTAAAAAAATCCCTAAACGTGCGCGTTCGTCCACTTTCATCGTCTTTAAATCCTGGCCATCATAAGCGATACTGCCATTCGTAATACGATAATGTTCATCTCCCATGATTACCTTCGTAAGCGTTGATTTACCAGTTCCATTTGGTCCCATAATGACGTGAATTTCTCCACTTTTAATCGTCAAATTCAAATGGCTTAAAATTTCTTTCCCCTCTATTTCTACTGACAAATCTTGTATGTCTAAAACATGATCTTGCTGCATAGTATCATCTCCAATACCATCATTTTACCAGAAAACAGCTCCTTCTACAATAAAGTTGAATAGAACGTATCGTTTTTTTATTCTCTTCCATACTAAAAATGGTGATGATATGAAAAATGGAAAACGATTTCTTTTGATAGTAGGTATGACATTGCTTTTATTTGGAAGTTTGCAAATATTCCATTGGTTCCAAGAAAGTAATGATTCAAAAAAACTACAAGACAAACTGAAAACAGATGCGATAATCGATCATGTAGAACAAACGGAATCATCTCCTTTTTTATCCATCGACTTTTCAACTCTTACTTCCCAAAACGAAGATGTCGTTGGATGGATTAAAATTCAAAACACCAATGTCGATTATCCAATCGTTCAAAGCTTTGATAATCAATTTTATCTCAATCATAATTTTCATAAAGAAACAAGTAAGGCCGGATGGATTTTTGCAGATTATCGTAACCCTTCTTCTCTATCCGATCAAAACATAATTCTCTATGGTCATGGTAGATTAGATAATAGTATGTTTGGAAGTCTTCGTCTTTTGTTAGAGGAAGATTGGTTTATTCAAAATCAATCTCATCAAATTCAATTATCAACTCTAAAAGAGAACCGCCTTTATGAAATCGTTTCTATTTATACAATCAAACCAGAAACCTATTATCTTACTACTTTTTTTGAAAACGACCAGAAATGGCAACAATATCTAGAGACCATTCAAAGAAGAAGTATTTACTCATTCGACACCACGCTCTATCCAGACGATCAAATCCTAACCCTTTCCACTTGTCAGGACGACAATCAAAATCGTTTAGTCGTACATGCGAAACTCATCAAAAAAGAAATTCGTAAATGAATTTCTTAATTTTCATAATTCCATTTTTTAGTAAGTAGTAAGATCGTACTACCGA
The DNA here is from genome assembly GCA_944358455.1 of uncultured Bacilli bacterium. Classification (GTDB taxonomy): domain Bacteria; phylum Bacillota_I; class Bacilli_A; order RF39; family UBA660; genus CALVRE01. Next base: position 27,000 of record CALVRE010000013.1, read on the forward strand.
TTAATGTAATTACTCCATAAAGTGGCAATAAATCCCCTGTACTTGGATTTTCAGGTGGGTTTATCAAACTGTCAAGATCCGCTAATGTAATCTCTTTATCTGCTTCCAACGTCATTTGTTTACCATTGATCTCTAGAATTGATCCCGTGGAATCTGTTGGTACCCACAATGTTGGACGATCTTCTGTCTCTGTTGTATTGACAATTTTACCATCAGATGCAAGTACAAGATGCGCGACACTCTCAACGGCTGCACCTTGACCAAGTTCGATACCACCAAAGCCATTGCCAGAAACATCTAATGTGCCTTCAACAGTAACTTTACCACCATTGATCAAAAGTCCACCATTTCCACCGGTAAGACGAATATTTTTTAGCGTTACTTCTGTTTTATAAACTTGTAAGACGTAAATTCCGCCCCATACGGTATAATCGGAACTTCCTGCTGAACCAAAGGTTCCAACATACTTCATCGTATAGCCATTACCATTGATTTTAAGCGGACGCAAAATATTGATCTTTTCCGTTGTCTCAATATCGTTTGCCAAAACAATTTCGCTAATATCAGAATTACCAATGGCTTCTTTTAATTCCGTTTGATTGTGAACCGTTATAGAAGCAGCATCGACATCGATAAAAGGAATGATCGCAAACGCTAAGATACATACTTGTAAAAACTTTTTCATATTACCTTCCTTTCCATTTATAGTCTGGATAGGAAGAAACTAACTATGCAAAAGAAAAAGCAAAAGAACTCACCAATTTTTAACATGGAAATTTTTGAATATGCATATTTTTTGTAAATCTGGACAATATAAAAATAGAATATTCGCAGATATTCATGTCAGAATGAAATGATTCTTAAAAAAGAAAGAACCTAAACGTTCTTTCTTTTTTAAATTATTCAAAAATACCTTTTAGCATATTAGAAACAGCTGCATAAATAGCAGATATACGATACCAAGTTGCAAAATTGACAATACCTGTAATCGGTAAATTAAATACCGATTGAAATTTTTTGACCGCCGCAGTAGTATCAGAGCCAAATACACCATTGGCATTTGAAATGAGTGGGATTGCTGGATAACTACCACGAATTTTATTCAAAGCATTTTGCAGTAATTGTACCTCTTCTCCACATGCACCTTCACTCAAATTATAACCTGGAAATGATGTTGGAAGATCAGAAACAACTTCCGCTACCGCTAATTGAATCGTATTACCATAATAATATCTGACAATCTGTAATGAGTTATAACCTTGATCACCTAATGTTTTCGATCCCCATTGACTGAGCCATCCATCTCTTACTACTTTGATACCATCACTATACTGAGCTAAAAAGGGAAACGAACGATCAGGAAATTTTAAGTATTCGTCAAAATATTCATCTACCACTTCTGAAATGGTATCAAAAATCGTACGATTATGCGTATATTTTTGATCATATGCTGTCGAAGAAGTAATCGTAAAAGAATAACCTTTCGAAAAATACCATTCTGTATAAACACGATTTAATGTGAATGATACAATCGCATGAACATTGGCCTTCAACGTCTCTCTAGGCCACGTAGGATATATTTCTGAAGATGCAACATTCTTAATATAATCTGGGAATGTCACATAATAATTTGGTGCATTTGTATCACTTGGTATTCCATCATGAACAATAATATACCCCGGAACAATCACTCTTGGAAGCACTCTTCCACTTCCAAGAAAGGCATTGGGGTTCTGTACTATTTTAGATGGGTCATTCGCCCAAATAGCAGGAGGTGTCACCACCGTCACATTCTTCCCAGACCCACCCGGAGTGGTACTAAGAAAGACATCTTGAATCGATTCGATTCCAGCATATACTTGAGCTCCGATTACCGTTCCAACTCCTAATCCTTCTTTATAAACGGTAATATCATACGTACTAAATGGTTGAACTGTATTTTGTGGTTCCAATGTATATTCTAAATCAGGAGCCTTTAATTCTACAACACTTGTTCTACCTGATTCATCGGTCATTAAATTGAGATTGGTATCTTCTCCATTAATCGTCACCATTGCTCCTTCTAATGGTAACGCGACATTATCGACAAATACTTGAACTACTAAACGTCCGCTTGCCATATTCTCAAATCCTTTCTCTCATCACCACTAATATATGCGAATACAAAACTAAAATGCATTTTTTCTAGTTAGAATAATATAATAGGTAATGGAGGTTATGTTATGAATACGAATGAGTATAACGTATTAAATCCTATCATAAGCGAAGGAGATACTGGCGATGACGTCATTATTTTACAAAGTAAATTAAAAGATCTAGCTTATTTTTTCGCTAGTATCACCGGAAGTTTTGACGAGTATACCGAACGTGCTGTCATGGATTTTCAAAAGCAAAATGGATTGATTGCTAGTGGTGTCGTAAACGAAGAAACATGGCAAAAATTATATCAATTGACAGATGAACTATCGCCCGCCACATACGATACACGACCTGTTTTAAGACTAGGAAGCACGGGGCCTTATGTAACCGAACTACAATCCACGTTAAAAACCTTATTATATTATACTGGAGAAATCGATGGTAATTTTGGAACTAGTACCGAAAATGCCGTAAAAAGATTTCAAACCAATAATAATTTAACGCCAGATGGTATCGTTGGGCGTAACACATGGAGTGCATTATCCAGTCTATATTCCCCACTCGCCATTTGTGAAGGAAATGAGGGTGACCAATATATCATTTATACCGTCGTTGCCGGAGACTCTCTATGGTCAATTGCAAACAGATTTGGTACTACAATCGATGCGATTAAATCTCTCAATAATTTAACCAGTGATGTCCTTCAAATCGGACAACAACTAAAAATTCCAACTTCTGAGCAAAATGCTACTATTTATACGGTTGTAGCTGGAGATTCTCTATGGACAATTGCAAAAAGATTTGGTACCACAGTCGATGCGATTAAATCTCTCAATAATTTAACCAGTGATATCCTTCAAATCGGACAACGACTAAAAATCCCAACTTCTGAGCAAACTACTACTTATACGGTTGTAGCTGGAGATTCTCTATGGTCGATCGCAAACAGATTTGGTACCACAGTCGATGCGATTAAATCTCTCAATAATTTAACCAGTGATATCCTTCAAATTGGACAACAACTAAAAATTCCAACTTCTGAACAAAATGCTACTATTTATACGGTTGTAGCTGGAGATTCTCTATGGACAATTGCAAAAAGATTTGGTACCACAGTCGATGCAATTAAATCTCTCAACAATTTGACCAGTAATTTTTTGAATGTTGGGCAACAACTAAGAATTCCAACTTCCAACTAAAATAATACTGCCTATATGGCGTAGACAATGACGCTCTTTATAGAGAATAGCATGACTAAATATTGACATAGATGAAGAGATATATTATATTATTTATGAAAAAAATATATTATACAAAATGTTCTATCTTGTTGATAAAATCAATGTTTTCTTTAAAAAAAATAAAATTTGAAAAGAAAGTCAAGACTAAAAAAATATCGACTAAATAAATATACAAAAAAGATTTTGTGAAAATCGCAAAATTAAAGTTTTATAATACCAAATTAAAATAATTATTGTTGAGACATTGGCTGAAAATTACCAGACAAAAAAACAATTAATATTTTAACATAGATAAGATTTCGTACTCGATGGAAAAAGCTATTATCGACTACACTCATTTGTATACCAAGAATAATTGACATATATAACTATACAGGTTGAGAGTCATACTTTAACACCACTCACCTCGCCGTGCTCTGTAGTGTATCTACAACGAGTAATTATTATAAACTAATGCTTAAAATGTCAAATTTTTCGACTCAATTTACGCCTTTCAGCGAACTGAAAGAACGAAAGAAAGGAATATTAGTTAATTATGAAAGAAAATAGTTTAAAAGATTCAGATATTCGAGAAAAAATTGATATAGCTTTCGCTAGATTAATTGGGCCTCTTGCAATTATGAGTAAGTTAAAATCTTATGAAAGCTCACAGGAAGAAATACATAACTTATTAGATATCATAACAAAATGGGGCGCCAAATTTCAAAGTGTTCAGAATCTATTTTTTATAACATCTGATGAAATACTTGATGTATATAATAGATTGGATAAATTAAAAGATAAATTCTTATTTGATACTAACTTAGGATTTGAAAATGAATTATCTGATGAAATTGTTATTTGGATGTATGAGCTTATGGAATTAAGAAAAATACAAATTGAAAGAGAGTTAAAAAATGAGTAACTCAACCAGAAAATTAATAATTAATTTAACTCACAAAATCGTCGATGCAATTAAATCTCTCAACAATTTAACCAGTAATTTTTTGAATGTTGGGCAACAGCTTTTGATACGAAATGTGTAACTTTCCCAAGTTCTTATTGTGATTACACGGAAATTTTGTTACAATAAAGATGGAGATGATGATATGGATTGCTTATTTTGTAAAATCGCAGGCGGAGAAACAAATTCTTATACATTATATGAAGACGACATTGTAAGATGCTTTATGGATCTCAATCCAGATAGTAATGGGCACTGTTTGATCGTTCCCAAAAAACATATTTTAGATTTAAATGACATGGATGCAGACACTTGGAATCATATTCTAAATGTCACGAAGAAAATGAAACATCATTTAGAAGAACGATTAAACCCAGACGGTTTGACTCTTATTCAAAATAATGGTGATATTCAAATTGTCAAACACTTTCATCTACATCTTAAGCCATACTATAAAGAAAATCAAACAATTCTTCCTGTCGAAGAAATATACGAAAAATTAAAATAGACATTATGATATGAACCCCGTTTCTTGGACAAAATAGAAACGAGGTTTTTATATGTCAAAATTGAGTTATGAAGATAAAATTAGATTATATAGTGAAAGAAAAGAAGGAGTATCAACGAAAAGTTTATCGAGAAAATATAATATACGTGCGAATATAATCAATTATATGGTAAGTTTAATAGATAAACATGGAATAGATATTTTAAGAACTTCAAAAAATGAAGAACATCTAAAACACGAAAAAGAAGAAGCAATCAATTGAGTTTTAATAAATGGTGAAGCAGTTTGGGCAGTAGCCATTGATATGGGATTACTAAGTTATGGAATGTTACAAAATTGGATTAAAAAATATAAAGAAAACGGTTATAATATAGTTGAACGAAAACGCGGAAGGAGTCCAACTATTATGAAAAAACCAAAAGTATTAAATAAAACAGAAACAATTGAAGAAGAAGTTGAAAGATTAAAAAAAGAAAATTTATATTTAAAAGCGGAGCTTGAATACGTGGGAAAATTGAGAGCCGTTGTTCAAGCAAGGAAGAATCGACAACAGAAGAAAAAGTAAGTGTTGTAAATGAACTTCGGCTAATATATCCATTAAAGATTCTTCTGCAAATATCTGGTTTAGCTAAATCAGTATATTATTATACTTTATCTAAAACTAATAAAGATGATAAAAATAAAGAAATAATAGATAAAATAAAGGAAATATTTATTAATAATAAGGAAAGATATGGTTATCGAAGGATAACATTAGAATTAAAAAATGAAGGTTACAATATCAATCATAAGAAGGTTTATAGAATAATGGTAAAATTAGGTTTAAAACCGTTAAAAAGAAATAAAAGAAAATATTCATCCTATAAAGGAACTATTGGTAAAATTGCCGATAACTTAATTGAAAGAGACTTTAATGCAGATAAACCAAATGAAAAATGGTATACAGATGTAACTGAGTTTAACCTTAGAGGAGAGAAAATTTATTTATCGCCAATTATTGATGGTTTTAACCAGGAAGTAGTTTCTCATAATATTTCTAAATCACCTAATTTAGAACAAATAGACGATATGCTTAATAAAGCATTTGATAAAACTGATGATCAAGATTTAGAAGATTTAATATTTCATTCAGATCAAG
>CALVRE010000014.1 GCA_944358455.1 uncultured Bacilli bacterium
TATTAAATTTTCCTTTTTTAAGCAAAAAGTTAACAAAAAAGCAAAAACAAATTGTCTTTTTTGTTTTTTTGTGCTATACTCTAGGCGTAGTAGTGCAATTGTGTGTGTTGTAAGAAGGGAGGGTTTCAAAAATGTTTTGGTCATGGTTAAGAAGATTTTTATAATTTATAGTTGATTGATCTGTTTTGTGTGTAGTGTTTTCAGATAAATACTATATTTTATAAAATGTGTGTTATAAGTCCAGCGCTTTTGTAGCGCTGGACTTTAATTATATAACAATTTGAAAAAAGTTGTCAACTGATTCATTCAAATTTTAAAAAAATGATTGCGAAATGTATTGTTTGTTGTTATAATTTTTATAGATAGAAAGTAGGAGATTAAAATGTTAAAGGAAAATAATAAAAGCAAATTATTGTTACGAGCGATTTTAATTTTTGTGGTGTATTTATTTTATACTCCTGTTATCACTTCATTGTTAGAAATAATTGGTATTCATGATGATGCAGTTAATATATTTGTTAGTGATTTATTATTCTTTTTTGGAATTGTTTATGTATATCGCAATAATATTAAAGATGGATATTTAAATTTTTTTGGAGGGGATAGACAAGAAAAAGAAGGGGATCTTTTGGAAATGGTCTATGTCCGTCGCAATAATCAGGAAGAGGAACGTTTAAAAATTTCTAAAGAGCATGTAAAAAGAAAACGAAAATCCCCTTTTTTACACAAATTGTGGCTTGTTATAAAGTGGGTATTGATTTTATTTGTTGTCAATATGATTGGCAGTATTGTTACTGAACTATTATTTCCTACATTGGCAGGGGATGATGGTAATACTATTTCCATTTATAATTTAGCAAGTATATCAATGTTATACACATTGTTTAAAACTTTAGTGTTTGCTATTGTAGCAGAGGAATTAGTATTTAAAAAAACAATTCGTGATGTGATTGATAATAAATGGTTGTTTATTGTTATTAGTTCATTGGTATATGCGATTGTGAATGTCATGTATACGGAGATTTCTATATCTACTTTAGCACCGTTTGTTTCATACTTTATTTCTTCATCAGTTTTGGGTTTTGCTTATGTTCAAAACGATGATAATATTTTTATAGTTATGTTAATTAAGTTCACATATAATTTGATTCCATTATCTTTATTACTTTTGGAAATGGGTGTATAACATGGATTTAGAAAGAATACAAAAGATGAATGGAAGTGTCTATAACAATATTTTAGCAGTAGTACAAAAACCATCGAATAGTTCATCAAATATGAACATTATTATTATTGCATTCGTTATTATCATTATTGTTTTGATTGCAGCTACGATTATTAATAATAAAAAATAACAGTTCAAAAAATGAACTGTTATTTTTTATTGTCGAAACAACATTTTTTAAGACAATAATATTAAAGAACTTTTTTGATTTTAAACAGATGGTAATTAGTATTTATATAAATTATTTTAATTATTCATAAATAGAAATTATTGCAATGATACCTTCTTTACTAACTTATTGCTCTTTTCAGCAAAATAAATGTATTATGAAACAACATTATTTAAGTTTATTTATTAACTGATTTTATATTATGTATAAAATTATGATATTAGACGGAAGATCAAAAAAATGTTATTTTGGAAATGTAATGGTTAGGAGGTGTGATTTCAAAATAATTATTGAAATCAGTAATATGATTGTATCAAAGAGAAAATATTTAGTAGTGAATTTAGGTAGTACATCTTTGAAGTGCGTTTTGCTCGAAATGCCATCAGAAAAAATAATTGCCAACATTAAAATCGAACAGATAAAAACTCAAAATAGTTATCTTACTATTAAATGGGATGGAAAAGCAAAGCAGAGATATCAATATTCTAATTTGAATTATGAAAATGGAATGGATTTGGTTTTACAAATCTTGAAAAGAGAAAAATTTATTGCTTCTTATAATGAGATAGATAATGTTATTTATCGAATTGTTCAAGGTGGTGAAAAATATTATGAACCAGCAATTATAGATGATGAAGTAAAAAAAGATATTATGGCTTACAAAGATCTTTTACCTATACATCATAAGAATGTAATAAAAGTGATTAATGTAACTGAAAGAATGATAGATCAGAATAAAAACATTGCAGTATTTGATTCTGCTTTTTTTCAAACTTTATCAATGGAACATTTTTTATATCCAATTCCTTATGATTTGTATGAAAAGTATAAAATTAGAAAATATGGATTTCATGGAAATTCGTATAGATATGTTTTAGAACGAGCTAGTAAACTTTGGAATCAAGATATTAATACAATGAATTTAGTGATTTGCCATTTAGGTGGTGGAAGTAGTCTTTGTGCAATAAGAAATGGAAAAGCATATGATACTAGTATGGGTTATACCCCCTTAGATGGAATGATGATGTCTACACGTTCTGGCAGTATTGACGCATCAATCGTTTGTGAAATCGCAGTACGATGTGGTTTATCTTATGATGAAGTGTTAGAATTATTGAATTATAATTCTGGTTATTTTGGTATTTGTGGAGAATCGGATATAAAAACTGTTTGTAATCTTGCGGAAGCCGGCAATGAAAGGGCACATTTAGCAATTGAAATGGCAAATATTAGTTTTAAAAAACAATTGGGAAGTATGCTTTCTCTAGTTCCCAATAATCAAGCACTTGTTATAACGGGCGGAATGGGTAGTCGTAATTATCGTCAACGTGAAAAATTGTTAAGTAATTTAGAACATTTTGGAATTTTTTTAGATATGAAGGCGAATAAAGGAATTTTTGATTCAGAAGGAATTATTTCATATGAGAATTCTGGAATACCGATATGGGTTATTCCTTCTCATGAAGAATTACAAATGGCTAGGGAAGTGGAAAAGACAATGAGGTTGAGATATGAAAAAAGTTAGAGTTGCACTAGTTGGACTTGGTCCGCATGCAAAGAGAATTCATGTAAAGTACTTACATAAAAATGATATTTCATTTCCATTGTTGATCGAATTAGCAAGTATGAAAACTAAGAGTGCTCAGTATTTAAAACAGATAGGATTCGAAGATACCAATATATGGACTCTACCAGATGAGTATAAAGATAATGAAAATTTACCACAATTGTATGAAACGGAATTGTTGTTAAAAATTAAAAAATTAAAAATTACACATTTGATTATATCTACGGAGCCTAAAGCGCATTATATGTATCTTTGTTTCGCTTTAAAACATCATATTTCAGTATTAACAGATAAACCAATTACAGTGTTAAAAAATATGAATTTGGAAGCGAATATCAATAAAATAAAAAGACAATATTATGAATTATTAGATTTATATAAAACAAGTAATAGTATTTGTATGGTTTTATGTCAAAGACAATATCACCGTGGCTATCAATATATTGAAAATTTAATTACAGATATGATTAAAAAGTATCATATTCCTATTACATATATACACATTTATCATTGTGACGGAAAATGGATGATGCCTCATGATTTGGATTGCGAAAATCATCCTTATAAGTATGGTTATGGTAAATTATTTCATAGTGGATATCATTTCCTTGATCTTCTCTGTCGTTTTGTAGCTTTAAATAGATTTTCTCCTACGGAAAAACAATATAAATCGATTGAAATGTATAATACATTTTTGACTCCGGATGATGAATTAGACATTATTAGCAAAAAAGATTATTATAATTTATTTAAAGGACAAACTATTCCTGATTTTTATAATCGTGTAGAAAAGAAGGATTTTATTGGCTATGGAGAAAAGAATTTTTATAGTACAATTACATTTAAAAATAAGAATAATAAAACGATTACAACTGCTAAAGTAGATCTTTTGCAAAATGGTTTTTCTAGAAGAGGATGGATTCAAACTAAGGAAGATCAGTATAAAGGCAATGGTCGTGTTCGACATGAAATGATAAATATTCAATTGGGACCACTTATGAATATTCAGGTTCATAGTTATCAATCTAAAGAAATAAAAGACCGTACTAATTCAGAAATCGAACGTTTAGTAGGGGGCTTGGAACATTTTGATATTGACATTTATCGGAATATTGATTTGATTGGTGGGGAACCCTACGAACGAATTCATTTATGTGATTTGTACAATATTGATGAAAAAATGGATTTTATAGGATATAATGAATATGCACGAGGAGAAATGATTGACGCTTTTTTAAAAGGAGATAATAAGAGGGGTGATTTAAAAGAGCAGAAATTAGCTATTGAATTGTTATATCAGGCGTGTTTGTCTTTACAAAAATTAAATAAAAGAAAGAAGGAATGAAAAAATGAAAGAATATCCAAATTATCGTGTTTCTGTCGAAATATTATTAAAAAAAGAAAATTGTATTTTTTTAGCGAAGCGTGCGGACAATTGTCAAGTTGCTCCTGGCAAATGGAATGTCCCTGCTGGTAAGGTGAAATATACAGAGATTCCGACTGATGCAGTAGTGAGAGAAGCGAAAGAAGAAACAAAATTAGATGTTGAAATTATAGAAGAAGTAGGGGTTAGAGCATATTCCTTTGAATTAGATGGTAAGAAAGCTTATCGTTTGGTATATACGTATTTAGTAAAAAATTTAAATGATGAAAAAGAACCAGTATTAGATGAAGAACATTCTTGTGGTGAATGGGTTTCATTAGATGAATTAGATAATGAAAAATACCAGAATATGGACTTGATATTAAAAAAATACATTAAGAAAGTGTTAGGCTCAAATTATTAGATATAAGATATTTTTATGTTGGCTATAAAAAAACAATGCTTGTTTTATATTGAAGAACATGGTATTATATACAATATAATTAAACTTTATTTTTAGGTGATGCCATGTTTTTACGATTTCTTGTATTAAAATTATATTTAAATAATATTTATTAAGACAAAACATATGGGTGTTTTGTCTTTTTTAGAAAAGAGGTGAACTATGTATAATATTGATTTGAATTTATATAAAGTTTTCTTGATTGTATATGAAACTAAAAAGTTGTCAAAGGCTGCTGAGAAATTATATGTATCACAGCCGGCTATTAGTTATAATATTAAAGAGCTAGAAAAACAATTAGATGTCCAATTATTTTATCGTACAACTAGAGGTGTGGAGCCTACTATTGAAGGACAAGAATTGTATTTTTATATTTCTAATGCTTTTAATATTATTCGAAATGGTGAAAATGCATTAGGTGAGATACATAATTTAAAACATGGAATTATACGTTTGGGGACTCCCTCACACATCGGCATTTTTTATTTAACAAAATATATTCAAGCATTTAGAAAAATGCATCCTGGAATTAAGTTTGAAATTGTTAGTATGTCTACGAAAGATATGGTGTCTATGTTAGAAACTCGAAATTTAGATTTGATTGTTGATAGTCTTCCAATCATTTCTAATCGATTTGAAATTGACATTTTAAACTTGACACAATTAAATAATTGCTTTGCTTGTACAAAAAAAGTGCAAGAAGAATATCATATTAGTAAAATTAAAGATTTGGAATATGCTCCGCTTATTATACCTAGTGAAACTTCATCTATTCGCCAAAAGTTAGAAAAGTTTATAGCTAACGAACATACAAAATTGCAACCGATTATTGAGGCTTGGACAACAGAAATGATGTTAGAAATGGTTCGTAAGGACATGGGCATAGGTTATTTTATAGAAGATGTGATTACTAGTCAAAAAGATAGTGATGATTTTGTTATATTAGACTTAAAGGTATCTCTACCTAAAGTAGATATCTCTGTTGCTTATGTAAGAGATTTCTTGACCACTGCAGCTAAAAGTTTTATCGAGTTTTTGAGTAAGAATACAAGGGAGTGATAAAGTGGAATTATACTTATTATCAGATGAAGTTCAAATTACTGACGAAGATTATCAAATAAGAAAAGATTTAACTGATGAATTTTTGAAATTACCTATAGATTTTCTTTCTAAAATGAGGCATTTTCAACCACAAATTGGGTGTCCAAATATGTGTAGTTTTTGTAGTAAGTTTTCGCACAAAAGAATTGAATATTGGAATGATAAAACGCTTAGAAACGTTATTGCTTCTCTAAAATATACAGCTTTTCATTATCGAAGAGAAAAACCATTATTGGTATGGGATCGTAATGAGCATAGAACTGGGGTTGTATTCCCTTATTTAGATAATGATATAGGGAATTATTATTATTTGGATGAATATATTTATTTAATGTATAAAGAGTTAGGAGTCAAAACAAGGATTTCAACAGTTAGTTATAGTCATTTTAATAGGAGTTTAAATTTGATGCATGAAAGAATTAATCATGAACCTTTGATCGATTATTTGGCTGGTGTACGTTTGTCTTTAGCTCCATACGGAAGAGTTTGGGAATGTTGTTCTCCCGAACAATATTCGATGGATGAATATTGTCGTGATATTTCTAATTTCTTAAAAATATATAGACCATATTACGAAAAATACGGAGCTGGTAATCGAAGAATGTGTGTAGAAATTCGATATGAACCATTGGTCGAAAATTGTCCTGTATACAAATTTAACTGTCAAAATCATTTTGTTCTTGTTTGTAATAATTATATGTTTTATTCGGTAGATGAAAATATTTGTTTTTCGGTTGCAAATATTAAAGATGAGGAAATTCATTCTATTGAATTGACAGAAGAACCTGTTAAGTTTTATCAAATTGATATTTCTTCATCATGTACTAGTATGAAAGTAGCTAAACAACTAGCAGAAGATTTATGTTTTGATGATTTGATTTATAAAAATATAGTAGATGTGTATCTGTTTGAAAATAGCGATGGCATTTATTATGCAATTAATCCAAAACTTACCCCAATTGGTAATTACGGTTTGAATATTTATCCTCATACAAATAGAAGGAATATTTCTGGCTATATTGTTACAGAACGTTTTTTACTGAATGCTATGGCAGAGCAAAAACAAAAGTATGGATTATCCTTGCGTGATAAATTTTCAACTGCCAGTTGGGATGATGTAAAGGAAACGATTTGCATTTGTAAAATGAATGCCCAAAAATATTTAGTGAAAGGAAAGTTAGAAAAAGCCACTTATATTATGAAGAATGTGATTCCTATTATAGAGATTTACAGCAAAGCGTTAAAAGATGCCAATTATGAACCTTCTTGTTTTTTTGATCGTGAATTTACGATTGATACAGGCATTATTTGTAATCTTGGTCGTGCCCTTTCTAAATTTAAAGGAATTACGAAGAATTTTAATGAACCATTAACACCCAATCACGAACGGAATTATGGAAAGTATCGCAGTATGATGAAAAAAGAAAATTATGCATGGCGACTTAGCTGTGGATTTGATGATACTCTTTTGGTCGAAAAACTCGATTTGTTTAATACTGCTTCTATTAATGGACAGGCTTCGTTTCGTCAAGTTATAGAAGGATTTTCTTTGAATCAAAAAATAAATTATGAAGAAAAAACAAAAAACTATTTAGTACCAGGAGAAAGGAGATAATAATGGCAATTTATTTTTATAAAGAATTTGGAGAACTAGGCTATTTGGCTAATTATTCGAATCATGGATTTGAAAAAAATGGTGTATATTATAAAACAGTGGAACACTATTATCAAAGTCAGAAATTTTTGGATTTAGAACTAAGAAAAAAAGTCATTGAGGCGGAAACGCCTAAAGAAGCATCTAATATTGGTAGAGATCGCAATCATCCGCTACGAAAAAATTGGAAAGAAATGAAACAACAAGTTATGTTGGAAGGTGTACTTGCTAAATTTCGATCACATCCAACTATTTTACAAAAATTAATTGAAACAAGAAACGAGGAAATTATTGAAAATACCATTGATGAATATTATTGGGGATGTGGTAAGGATAAAACAGGAGAAAATAATTTTGGAAAAATTTTATGTCATGCGCGTGAAATTTTAAAGCAAGAATTATTTCATCGTATTTTTGATTGGGAAGCGTTAAAAAAACTGTCTCATGTTTATGTGATTGGTCATATGCATCCTGACGCAGATTCTATTTTTTCTAGTTATTTGTTATCCAACATTTTTTGTTATTTTGGTGTAAAAGCGAGTTTTTCTATATTAGCGAATGATACTTATGCGAATGATGATAAAAAGTTAATCGATGATTTTTTGCCAGAAAGTCCAATTATTATTACGGAATCAGATGATAAAGTTTTTTTTCTTGTAGATCATAATGATTATGATCAATCAGTAGGAAATAAGTGTATTATTGGTAGTATCGATCATCATGTATATTCTGGAAAGGTTTCGAATACTTTTGAGATCGAGTATGCAAGTACAGGTTTGTTAATTTTTGATCTATTTAAAGATATTTATCCTTTTTCGGATTTAGAAAAACAGTTAGTTGCTTATACAGTGTTGGCCGATACTGAATACTTAGTTAGTACGCGTTATCGAGAGAGTGATGCATCTCTTTATCAAAGTTTGAATGTTATGATCGATTTGAAAAATTTTCAAAAAAAGTATTTTATGACAACTGATTTTAATAGGTCAGTAGAAGAAAATTTTTTCCAAAATTATAAAAAGTACGTACGTGATATCGAAATTAATAAAGTGTCTTTCAAAGTATATCGGGAAGATGAGCGTTATTTACATGATTATCTTATCCATTTAAAAACATTATCAGGTACGTGGCTGTTTATTTGGGCATATTATGATTATCCATATAGTGAAGTATACCTATGGCAAGATGGAAAATTAACACAAATCATTTATGATTATACTGTGACAAGCGCAGTATTAACAATTAAAGATCTAGAGAAGAGGAGATTGATATAGAAGCATTTGTTATTAATTGTGGTAGCTCTACGATTAAATTTTCTGGTTTTGATGTTAAAACAGATAGATTGTTATATCGCGGGACTCTTCTTAAATCTGATTATAATACGATTACGCTTAAGCTTAAATATTCAGATGGTACTCAACAAATGGTGTCAGAAATTAATCAAAATGATTTTGAACAATTGTTCAAAAAACTTTTCTATTCAAAGGAAATAATTATTATTCATCGTATTGTGAACGGTTTAAATAAGTTTATTAATCCCGTTTTTTTAAATAAACAAGTTGTACAGGAATTAGATCGACTTGGCGAATATGCACCATGCCATAATCCGTTTGCATTACAAATAATACATTATTTGCAAAGTGAATTTCCCGATATACCAAATTTTGCTGTTTTTGATACAAGTTTTCATAATACTATTCCAGAAGAAAGTTATAAATATGATATTCCTAAAGAATTAGTATAAAAATATCATATTAGAAAATATGGATTTCACGGAATTTCTTATCAGTATGTTTTAAATCGATTAGCGATAATACAAAATAAAAGGATTGATCAAATAAATACAGTATTATGTCATTTTGGTGGTGGAAGTAGTATGTGTTTGATTAAAAATGGAAAGTCGATTGATACAACAATGGGTTTTATGCCAATCGGTGGTTTTATGATGCCTTCACGAATATCTGATTTGGATCCTTTTATAATTCCTTTTCTGATGTCTAAAAGCAATTTAACTTATTTACAAGTTTTAGAATATTTTAACCAAAATAGTGGATATTATGCTTGGACTGGAGTTCAAGATGAAAAGGAAATCTGTCGTCTAGCAGAGCAAGGAAATAGAGAGGCTATACTCGCCCGAAAAAAGGCGGATTCTATCTTTAAACAAACTTTAGGTGGTTATTTTTTTCGTAATCCTAATGTTGATTCAATTGTATTTACGGGGGGAATGGGAAGTAAAAATCATCGTCAAAGAGAAATGTTTTTGAATGAGCTTGAAAATTATCATATTTTATTAGACAAAAATAAAAATGCTCAAATATATGACTGTGAGGCAACCATACATCAAAAGGAATCTAATATTAAAATTTATGTAATTCCAACAAATGAAGAATTACAAATGTTAAAAGAAGTGAAAAAATTTTTCTTTGTTAAAAAAGTAAATTAAAAATGTAACTAGAATGTTGACTTTAAGAATGCAACATGTTATCATGTTAACCAACATTTGATTTAAGGAGTGCAGATTATGTATCAATGGAATTCCTTTTCTATTTTAAATAAAATATTTTTTGTTCGTTTTTGTACAATGCTTTTATGCATAGATTTGATAATGGTTCAAAACGGTTAATATTTTGTCCTAGTCAGGATATGATATGGCTGTTTTTTTATACAAAAGTAGTGGAGGTGTAAAATGATGAGTATCGATATTTTGTTAGCTAAAGTAAAAGAATATAATGAAAAGGAAATAGAGAAAGTTAAGAAAGCCTATGAGTTTGCTGAACGTCTTCATAAAGGACAAACAAGACAGAGTGGAGAACCTTATATTGTTCATCCTTTAAATGTTGCCTATATTTTGGCTGAAATGCATGCTGATGCTGATACTTTATGTGCAGGACTTTTACATGATACTTTAGAGGATACGGATACAACGAAAGAAGAAATTGCTAATTTATTTAATCCAGAAGTTGCGAAATTGGTAGACGGGGCAACCAAGATAAGAAGAATGAATTTTTCAAGTAAATCGGCACAGAATTATGCAAACACAAGAAAAATTATTACGAGTTTAACAGAAGATGTACGAATTATCATTATTAAATTGGCTGATCGTTTGCACAATATGAGAACATTACAATTCAAAAGTGAGTTCAAACAAAAGGAAAATGCATTAGAAACGATGGAGATATTTGTTCCTTTAGCATATCAAATTGGAGCTTATCGAATTAAGCAAGAATTAGAAGACTTATCTTTTCGCTATTTAAAACCTGATATTTATGATCACATTTCAGCGAAAAGGACGATTATTGAACGAGAAAGTGAACAATGCGTAAAAGATATGTTAGAAAAGATCCATGCTGTGTTATGTGATAAACAAATTCCAAATGAAATAAAAGTTCGTACGAAGAACATCTATGGTATTTATAAAAAAATTAGTAGAGGTGATAAAATAAGCGAGATTCATGATTTATTATCATTGAAGATATTAGTGGATGAAATTGATGATTGTTATTTGGCGTTACGTCCCATTCATGCAATGTATCATCCGGTTAATCGTAAATTTAAAGATTATATTGCGAATCCAAAGACGAATATGTATCAATCGCTTCATACGACGGTTTTTGGATTGGATGATCGTTTGGTTCAATTACAATTACGTACACATGATATGGATAAAGTTGCTTCTTTTGGCTTGGCGACCTATTGGGATATCAACAAGGGTAGAGCACGTGAAGTCATGCAAGAAGAATTGAAAAGTAAATTTCAATTTTATCAGTCATTATTGGAAATCAATGAGGTTTTTAGAGATAATCAAGCTTTTATTTATCAAGCCAAGAACGAAATATTTGCAGATAAAGTATATGTTTATACTCCCAAAGGTGATGTGATGGAACTACCGAAAGGAGCGACAGCCATTGATTTTGCTTATAAAATTCATACGGATGTTGGAAATACTATGGTAGGAGCAATTGTCAATGATCGATATGTCCCGGTTAATTACGTTCTTCAAAATAACGATCGCGTTAAAATAGTTACCGACGAATTGTCGTATGGTGCACGTGATAGTTGGGAAGATATGGCCAAAACGACATATGCAAAAAGAAAAATTAGAGAGTTTAAGACGAAGTAACTTACTGTAACAATTATCGAAAGAAGTTTTTTTATGACTATATTTTTATTGCTTTTTCCTGTATAATATGGATGAAAGGCGGGATCTTATGTTTATAGATGAAGTAATTGTTGAATTACAGGCTGGTGATGGTGGAAATGGTTGTATGGCATTTCGCCGAGAAAAATATGTTGAGATGGGTGGTCCTGCTGGAGGAAATGGTGGACGAGGAAGTAATATCGTCTTCAAGGTAGATGAAGGACTCAATACGTTAATTGATTTGCGATATCAAAGAATTATCAAAGGGAAAAAAGGAGAAAATGGACAAGGTAAAGGGATGCATGGCAAAAGCAGTGAAGATGTGATTGTGAAGGTTCCTATGGGGACGGTTGTCACGGATATGGAAACTGGTTTAATCATTGCTGATTTGACAGAACCGGGAGAGCAAGCGATTGTTGCAGAAGGTGGTCGCGGTGGTCGTGGAAATATTGCTTTTGCGACACGTTCAAATCCAGCACCTAGTTATTGCGAAAATGGGGAACCAGGAGAAGTTCGTAAAGTAAAAGTGGAGTTAAAATTACTCGCTGATGTCGGATTAGTTGGTATGCCAAGTGTTGGAAAAAGTACTTTTATCTCTAAAATTTCGGCATCAAAGCCCAAGATTGCTGCCTACCATTTTACGACATTAAAACCAAACCTAGGAGTTGTGGCAACGAAGGATCATCGCTCTTTTGTCGTTGCTGATTTACCAGGCCTTATTAAAGGTGCATCCCTTGGTGAGGGTTTAGGAGATCGTTTCTTAAAACATATCGAGAGAACTCGTGTGATTGCACATATTATCGATATGAGTGGATTTGAAGGAAGAGATCCATATGAAGATTATGTGACGATCAATGAGGAATTACGTGCTTTTAATCCTAAAATTATGGAAAAACCACAAGTTATTATTGCAAATAAAATGGATTTGGAAGGTTCTACGGAGAATTTAAAAAGGTTTAAAGAGAAAGTCACAGATCCTGTCTATCCGATTTCGGCTATGAATAATGAAGGGATAGATCAAGTGTTAATCAAGCTTGCCGATTTATTGGATACCATCAAAAAAGAACCTCTCTATGAGGATGAGAAGTTTGAAAGTCATGTTTTATATAAATTTAAAGAAGAACAACCTTTTAAGATTCATCGTGAAGGAGATACTTGGGTCATTGTAGGTGATCAAGTTGAAAAAATACTAAAAATGACAAAATTTTCGACGGATGAATCGGTGTTACGATTTGCCAATAAATTACGAAAACTTGGAATTGATGATAAATTAAGAGAACTTGGGGCCCAAGATGGAGATCCTGTCCGTATTTTGGATTTTGAATTCGAATACAGAAGTTAGTAAGTAGGGGGTAAATATGGAAGCACTCGTCCGTTTTTTAGAGCAATATCCAGAACTTCGAACAAAGCGCTTGCTTTTAAGACATTATCGATACCAAGATTTAGAAGATTTATTTGAAATCTTTTCTTCTAAAAAAACAACCAGATACATTTATACTTATCATGAAAGTAAAAAAGTAACCAAACGTTTTTTGAAATACAAAATCGAACATGCTTATGAAGGAACGATGCGTGATTGGGTTCTCGAAAACGAAGAACATAAAGCGATTGGAATTCTTCGTATTCGTTTTCATCTTCGCAAAAAAGAAGCTGAGATAGCTTATGTGTTAAACGAAAAATATTGGCGCAAAGGATATGCTTACGAAGCTTGCTTGAAATTTCTTTACTATGGTTTTAATCAGTTAAAATTAAATAGTATTTGTGCACAAGTAAGTACGAACAATATTCTATCTTTAAATTTGTTAGGAAGACTTCGTTTTTCTCATGAATATACGGATCGTAATTTCTTCTTATTTCATACGACAGAACATTATCGTATTACGAAGTCTCAGTTTAAAAGAGAAGTTGAGGTAAAATAAAAGATCTTTATATCAATAAAGATCTTTTTAATTATCTCGTTTGACGCGAAAAATATCACCGACGCCATAGTAATCCATACTATTAGCGGCAAATTCATAGGTATAGTAAACACCCTTTTTAGGCCATATAATTTGCCATGGTTTAAAATCTTGATATAGATAAAGAATGCGGTTATTTTTATCCGTCATGACGACATCGATATTTTGATACATAAAGAATGTATGTAAAGAATTACATCTTGGAAAGCAAAGTCCTGTTGTAATTGGTTCAATTTTAAACATGAACCCGATCAATCTCGAAAAGAAGAATTTGCATTCTTTTATTTTAATTGTTTTATTATTTACATTTATATGCATTTTTTTCACCAGGTAATACTATATCATAAATGAAAACATTTGACAAATCGTTCAAAATTAGTTACACTGGTAATAGAATAGTACATAGTGGAGGGTATCTGTATGAAGGTAAACAATAAGGGTCAAGCATTAGTAGAATATTTGCTGATTATTGCGGTTATTAGTGTAGTAGTAATTAGTGTGGTAAAACTACTAGGTGGATATTTGCAAGATATGATGACAAAATCATCATGTAATATGATGGGATATGATTATCAAGAAGGTAGTAAACCTGGAGAAGGTACTTGTGTACCTCGTATAGAATAGAATTAATGAAATAATAAAACGAGTATGTATAATGCATATAGAGAGGGATATTTACCCCTCTTTTTTATTGGAAGAAGTTCAGAAAAATTATAAGATTGACCATTATTTTGGTATTGATTACGAGTACGATAGGAAATATCACTGAGATTTATGATATGTCCGGTGGATCTAATGAATATATGGCGTTTTATATAGAGAATAACTATGGAAGTAGTGGATTCAATTCTACATATGTTCCAAATTACGGTCGTAATATTTCAATATTTATTTAACGAGTTAGGAGATGGAACCTCTAGAAATCACAACAAATGGTATTCTGGTCGTGACGATTTTGTGAAGGAATCTGGTTCATGGGTTGGTCGCGGTAACGTGGAGTACTTACGGGGCAGTACTTTTTTACTAGAGGTCCAGGTATTTTGACAAATTCTTGTTTCTTTCACCTCGTTCTTGCATTATAGTTTGATGTTTAAAGCATTTTGGATAGTGAAATGATACGAAAGTATCATTTTTTATTGTTTCATTTTTTATTATTTGGTATAATTTATTATAGTACAGGGATGTGATAAAGTGAAAAATAGGCGTGGACAAGCATTAGTAGAATTTATCATAGTATTACCTGTTTTGATGTTCTCAATTATGGGGGTAGTTGATTTTGGTAACATCATTTATGAAAAGTATCGATTGGAAAATGAAATAGATTATATAGCTGATTTATATTTACAAGGGAAAGAAAATGATATTTTGAGCTATGCGGCTAGAAAAAAGATGACGGTTCATTATCATCAAACAGAAGAGATGGTAACGATTGATTTAGAAAAACGTGTTTCGATCGTGACGCCAGGGTTGAGTCAAATTTTAGAAAATCCTTATTTTGTGAAGGTGAGTCGAGTGATCTATGATGAGGAATAATAAAGGTCAAACGCTTGTTACCTTTCTTTTGATTTTGCCTTTTCTTTTGATTCTGTTTGGGTTTACCGTTGATTATGGAATGCTCAGTATTGAAAAGAGAAAAATAGATAACGTCGTGAAAGACAATATCGAATATGGGTTACAACATATCGAAGAAGATAAGACGATATGGGAACAGAATATTAGAATTGCAATTCGACAAAATATTGAGGATATTGAAGTGTTAGAAATTGTTTATGGTGAGAATTATGTCGATATTTTATTATCCAAGCATTATTCTAGTCTATATAGTATTATGATGGGACAAAGTATTTATAAAATTGAGAGTCATTATCGTGGGTATATCGATGATGGTAAAATTACATTAGTAAAAGAATAGAGGTGTCTTATGGCAGTGAAACAAGGAAAGATTTTTACCGTTACTTCTATGAAAGGTGGAACCGGTAAGACGACAACCGTTCTTAATTTAGCGGGAATCTTCAAACAGATGGGAAAGAAAGTACTGATTGTCGATATGGATTTTTATGGTTCGGCTGTTGCGGCCAGTTTAAATTTAGATGGTGATCGTAGTATTTATAATGTTGTCGATGATTTGACCAATAATCGCTTTGATTATATCGACAATTATGTTCTTTCTTACGATGCTGATATCGATGTTTTAGCAGCACCAAAAGATCCTAGAATTGCAACGAAGATTGGAAGTAAGTACTTGGGTATTATTTTGACAAAAGCATCTATGAAATACGATGTTCTTTTGGTGGATACCAATTATGTGATCGATGAAAATAAATTGATTATATTAGATCACAGTGATGAAATTGTCTATTTGATGACAAATGATCCGATTGATATCAAAAATATGAAATCGATGATATCGATCTATAAAGATATGGATAAGAAAAATTATAAGATTGTTTTAAATGAAGCAATTGATCACAATCGTTCTTATTTTAATAAGTACGATATCAAAAATATTATGAAGGATAATGTTGATTATACGATTCCATCTTCTTTCCATATTAAATCGATTGACAAATTTGTCTTAGATGGAAAAATTATGACTTTAGATAAAACGGTTCAGCTTAAAAATAAGAAAGCAATGAAGAATTTTGATCTTATTGCAAAGGCTTTACTTCGTGAAAAGAAAGAAAAGAAAAAATAAGAAGGTGTCTTATGGCTAAGAAATTTGTAGAAGAGTTTAATGTACAGGTTACCGAACCTACGATTCGTCAAGTGGCAGATTATGAAGCGTTTCCCAATAAAGTATTATTGGATGAATTGCGAAGTAAAATTATCGAAAATTTGATTGATAATAATGTGGCAAGTAAAGGAACGATCAATGATTTTGTCAAACGAGAGATCGATAAGACGATCGAAGGATACAATTTATCCAATGTCGAAAGAAGTTATATTTACAATTTGATCGATAATGAAATTAATGGTTATGGACCTTTATCAGAATTATTGGAAGATAAGGAAATTTCGGAAATTATGGTGAATGGAACAGATGAGATTTATATCGAAATCGATGGTAAGTTGCTTCGCGATGAAAGTGTTTCATTTATCAATGAGGATCATATTGTAAGAACGATTCAAAGAATGATTCAACCTTTAGGAAGAACGATCGATACTGCTAATCCAATGGTTGATGCGAGACTTTCGGATGGATCTCGTTTAAATGCTGTTTTGCCACCTTTGTCTTTGAATGG
Organism: uncultured Bacilli bacterium; assembly: GCA_944358455.1. Taxonomy (GTDB): domain Bacteria; phylum Bacillota_I; class Bacilli_A; order RF39; family UBA660; genus CALVRE01. The sequence continues at coordinate 16,878 of CALVRE010000014.1, forward strand.
ACCTATTTTGACGATTCGTAAATTTAAAGAAGATCTAGCGAATATTGACGACTTTTTAAGAGGTGGGACACTTACCCCTTATATGGCACGTTTTCTTGAAGCTTGCGTTCAAGCTAAACTCAATATTATTATTTGTGGGGGAACGGGTAGTGGTAAGACGACACTTCTGAATGTATTATCTTCTTTTATTGGGGATGATGAACGTATTATTACGATTGAGGATGCAGCGGAATTAAAACTTCATCAACGTCATGTCGTTAGTTTGGAAACACGTTTGGTAAATTATGAAGGCCAAGGGGAAGTAACAATTCGTGATCTTGTCATTAATTCTCTTCGTATGCGACCTGATCGTATTATCGTTGGTGAAGTACGTGGCAAAGAGGCTTTCGATATGTTGCAGGCTATGAATACTGGTCATACCGGATCTCTTACGACGATGCATGCCAATGGACCACATGATGCTTTAAATCGTTTGGAGACGATGGTATTGATGGCAGGAATGGAAATCCCTGTACGTGCGATTCGTGAATATATTGAGAATGCGATTAATATTGTCGTTCAAATCAGTCGTTTATCTGATGGAAAACGTAAAATTACAAGTATTAGTGAAGTGACTGGTTTTCATGGTGATATGATTGAATTAAAAGAAATCTTTGCTTTTCATCAAACGGGTCTTACGGATACAGGAGAAGTCGATGGAGAATTTATTCTCTATGATTATGTGCCAAAAGTATATGAGATTATAAAAGCTCATGGTATTGATACTTTAAAAGATATTTTCGAAAAACATTAGAGAGGTGAATTATGGAAGAAAGGAATGGATTTAGTATTTATGAAAATACAACACCGACAAATCAAGATATTGCGGTTACTTATACCCCAGATTCTTCCATAACGAGGTATCAGTATCGTGTTGTCAAAGATGGGGTAGAAGAGGATTATGTCGAAATAGAAAATGCGGATCCAACGACGATCTATTTAACTTCAACTGGTAATTATCAAATTATTGTTCAAGTTTATCAGCAAAATGGTCGTATGGAGACGGTACGTAGTGGTGTTTTCAAAATCGATAAAGAAAAACCGATTATCGACGTTGGGGAACGCAACATCGAAATGCAACTAGGGTCTACTTTAGAGCCTTTAGCAGGTATTACGGTGTATGATAGACAAGATGGAGATTTAATTAGTCAAGTCACGACGAATTATGACGAACTAGATTTTTCGACCAAAGGAATTAAAACGTTGACTTATACGGTAAGTGATCAAGCTGGTAATACGACGAGTGAAAGTATTTATATTCATGTGGTTGGTTCTACCGAAAGTGAACTTTTAATCGTTCAATTAGGAATCATTTTCATTTTAGGAATCGTCATTATCCTTACACTGTTTTATCAAAAGAGTATGCGTCGTGAAAAAAGAATTGGTAAGTTCGGAATTGAACCTTTAGAGGATAACACACCATCTTTGATCGATCAAGCGAATGGACATTATAATAAATTCATTCAGCGTTTAAAAAAGGGACTTGTCAAATCGGTCTTTTTGCAAAAGTATGCCAAACGATATGAAAAATATGTGGGAGTGATCGATAATGGGTATGAGTCAGGACTCGATTTTGTGATCAACAAGTTCATCGTATCCCTTATCTTTGTACTGATTGCCGTATTTTCGAAGACGATACAATATCAATTACTCAGCCTTTACGAAGTTTGTATTCCTATGTTATTTGGGTTCTTTATGCCGGATTTTATTTATATCTATCGCTATCGAAGATATCGTGAACAATTGGAAAATGACTTGTTACAAGCGATTATCGTCATGAATAATGCTTTTAAGTCTGGACGTAGTATTACGCAAGCAATCGATCTTGTTACGAAAGAATTGGATGGTCCGATTGCCAGTGAGTTTAAAAAGATGTCAGTCGAGTTATCATTCGGCTTATCGTTAGATGATGTATTTAAGCGTTTTAGTGATCGTATTCAGTTAGAAGAGGTTGCTTATATGACTGCTTCCTTATCGATTTTAAATAAAACAGGTGGTAATATTATTCAAGTTTTTTCTTCGATCGAAAAGTCACTTTTCAATAAGAAAAAGTTGAAATTAGAACTTTTAGCTTTAACAGGAAGCTCTAAAATTATCATGTATGTACTCTTTTGTGTACCAATTTTGTTTATTGTTTTCATCAGTATTTTAAATCCATCTTATTTTGATCCGTTCTTTACGACACAAATTGGTTGGATTATGATGATTTTAATTTTAATTATGTATATTAGTTATATCATGATTGTAAGAAGAGTTATGAGAGTAAGGATGTGAGAAAATGGCTCGAAAAAAGCACCAAATGGTAAGAAAAATTTACCGTGAATGTGATATTGTCAAATATGATGCAGAAATTGAAATGCTTGGGAATGAAGCTAGATTTGATGCGATTGCGTTCTTAAATGCGCGTCTTCTTACGACGATGATTGTCTTTTTGCTCGTATTATACAATACGAAAGTAGGGTATATTTATGCACCGTTTGTCTCGATCTTATATTATTATCTCTTTCATTATTTCCTACTTTCAAGGCCTCTGAAAAAACGCGCTAAGCGGTTAGATCATCAAGCTTTATATTTTTTTGAAATTTTAACGCTTACTTTAGAGTCGGGAAGAAACCTAGAAAATTCTTTAGAAGTTACTTGTTTCAATGTCGATAGTGAGATTTCGAATGAGTTTCGAAGAGCTCTTTTTGACATGAAGTTTGGTAAAACATTAATCGAAGCATTAGAGGATATGAAGCGAAGAATTCCATCTGAGACGATTAACAATATCATTCTCAATATTACACAGACGGACGTGTTTGGCAGTAGTATATTGGATACGATGTATAATCAAATCGACTTTTTAAGAGATAAACAAGTGTTAGAAATCAAGGGAGAAATCAATAAAATTCCTAATAAAATAAGTGTTATTTCCGTTTTATTTATCGTTCCGTTGATTCTCTTGTTAATATTAGGACCATTTTTTATCAGTTTTCTAGGGTAACAGAACGAAAAAACTGGTATAATATATGTTAGGAGAGTGAAGTTATGTATCATTTTATCGGAATAAAAGGGACAGGTATGAGTGCACTCGCACAAATTATGGATTCATTAGGTTACGAAGTACAAGGAAGCGATAAAGAGAACCATTTCTTTACCGAAGATGCATTAATAGAAAAAGGAATCAAAATTTTACCGTTTGATCCTGATAACATTAAAAAAGATATGGTGATTGTACAGGGCAATGCTTTTCCTGATACGCATCCAGAAGTGGTACGTGCTCATGAATTGGGACTGAAAATCTATACTTATCAAGAGATGATTGGAAAACTGACGAGAATGTTTGATACGATTGGAATATCTGGATGTCACGGAAAGACGACGACGACAGCGATGTTATCTCATGTTTTAAAAAACATCTGTGGTTGTAATTATTTAATTGGTGATGGTACTGGATATGCCAACAAAGAAAATAAGTATTTTGTGTTGGAAGCATGTGAATATAAGCGTCATTTTTTAGCTTACGATCCCACTTATGCTATTATTACCAATATTGAACTAGATCATATCGATTATTATAAAGATATCGATGATGTTATTTTGGCTTATCAAGAATATGCGAATAAAGCTTCTAAGATGGTGCTAGCTTGTGGGGATGATTCTTATACTCATTCCTTGGAAGTAAATCCACCAATTTTCTTCTATGGATTAGATGATGACAATGATGTTCAAGCTCGTGATGTGGAATATCATGAAGATGGAACTAGTTTTGATGTATTCGTCGAAGATAATTATTATGGTCATTTTGATCTTCCACTTTATGGAAAACATATGCTTTTAAATTCACTAGCAGTTATTGGAGTTTGTTACTATGAACGATTGGATGCGAAAGAAGTAGCAAAACACTTAAAAACATTTCCAGGAGCTAAGAGAAGATTCAAAGAAAAGGTAGTAGGAGATATTGTGATGATCGATGATTATGCACATCATCCAACCGAAGTACGTGTGACAATTAAGGGAGCTAGACAAAAGTATCCTGATCGAACCATTGTCGCTATTTTAAAGACACATACATTGTCTCGTACCAAAGAGTTTGCTGAAGATTTTGCGGAAGCTCTCAATCTAGCCGATTATTCTTATATTATGGATGTTGGTGTCGATCGACCAGAAGAGGGATATGATGATGTAACGTATCAAGTGATATTAGATAAACTCGATCATGGAGAACATATTAGCGTCGAAGAAGCAGATAAATTATTACAATATAAAAATGCTGTATTAATTTTTATGAGTAGTAAAGATATTTATGTCTTAGAAGATGCTTATGAAAAATTATTGAATGAACAAATGGAACGTGGCGAACGTTAATCTTTCCATTCGTAATAAAAACAAGGATTTAATCTCCTTGTTTTTTGTAATTCTTGATTTTTTCCGTATTTTTAAAGTTTAGCTTGGCCATTTCTTTTAATTTGTCGAACCCATATTGTTGAACGATTTTATAACCAGCGTCATCGACGGCGTTCCCAGCTCCTTTGGGAAGAAACATACCCACACTTTGTCCCAATTTATCAAATTCTTTAATAAAGATATAGCGACTGATAAGGGAAGCACAAGCAACACTTAGACATTTATCTTCTGCTTTTGTTAGAAAAGTAATGTTGCGACACACGTTGGGAGTTTCTTTTAAATAATGATAATAGATAAATGGTTTGGCAAACTGATCGACGACAATATAATCGATCGGTTCCACTTTGCTTTTTAAATTGGTTAAAACACGATTATGAAGAATTGCTTTAATTTTATTCATGTTGATATCTTCACTATACTTTTCATTATATTCTTTATTGGTCAAAATAAGAGAATAGTAGGGGATACGTTTGATAATTTGTGGAACGATTTCCATAATCTTAGTATCGTTTAATTTTTTGGAATCTTTGACTCCTAATTCTTCCAGAAACGCGATATTGTCTCTACTTACATAGGCACTTGTGACGACGATTGGACCAAAATAATCGCCAGTACCTACTTCATCAGAACCGATTGTATTTGCATAATAGATATTAGGGTCGATCGTTTGCTTTTCCTTTTTTTCTTGCTTCTCTTTATTTTCACTATTGGTCATTTCTATTTTTTTATTAGGGTTTAAATGACGTTCCATTTCTTTCCACATCATGGCATCGATATCGGCACTGACCCCCTGAAAAACCGCTTTTCCAGATTCGTATAGCGTTACGACGGTATCTTCTTCATCTGCTTGAAATATGGCATATGGTGGGGTTTTAGGACGTCTTTTATCTTGGAAGTACTCGATCATTTTCTCTTTGGTATTGTCACTCACTTTTAGAGTAATTGTCATATTTTTCACCTCAACTACATCCATTTTACCATAATCCAAGAGAAATATCTTTCTTTTTTCTTCAATTTATAATATAATTTAAATAGAAGGGAATGATAAAAATGAATGTAATCGATATTGCAATCTTGATTTTATTAGCGTTTGGAGCTCTTGTTGGATTTAAACGAGGATTTACGAAGGAACTGGTATCTTTTGTTGGCTTTATTTTAGTAGTGATACTTTCATTTGCTTTAAAAGATACGGTATCGGTATGGTTATATCAAGTGATGCCATTCTTTAATTTTGGTGGAATTTTTAAAGGTGTAACGGCTCTTAATATCATTGTTTATGAAGTGATTGCATTCTTAGTCGTCTTTGCTATATTGATGATTATTTTCAAATTGGTTTTGTTTGCAACAGGAATTATTGAAAAAATATTTGATCTGACGATCGTACTGGGAATATTCTCTAAATTTTTAGGAGCGATCGTTGGTGTGGTTGAATATTTCGTCATTATCTTTATCGTTCTTTATGTCGCTTCATTACCTTTCTTCAATTTTGATATTTTAAATGAATCAAAATTGCGTGGTCCTATTCTAAACAATACGCCAATCTTATCTGGTATGGTCGATAAGAGTATTCAAGTATTGAATGAATTTGCAGAACTAAAAGATAAATATGAAACGAGTGGAAGCGCGAACGAGTTTAACCGTGAGGCATTGGATTTATTCTTGGAGTACAAGATTATCAGTGTTGAAAATGTCGAACTTTTAGTAGAGAAAGATAAATTATCGATCGATCGTATCGATGAATTATTAGATAAATATAGAGAGGAATGAGAAAATGGCTTTAGTTCATGGAAATGAAAGTAACTTTAGTGATTTAACGAATCATGGATTAGTATTGGTAGATTTTTTTGCTACATGGTGTGGTCCTTGTAAAATGTTAGGCCCTGTATTGGAGGATTTAGCAAGTGATCGTTCTGAAGTAGAGATTGTCAAAGTTGATATTGACGAAAATGAAAATTTAGCAAAATCCTATGGAATTATGAGTGTTCCAACGTTAATGTTATTTAAAGATGGACAATTAATCGATCAAAAAGTCGGATTTTTACCGAAGGAATTATTAACCAAATGGATTGAGGAACACAAATAAAGGATAATCTGTTTTTTTAGAAGAATGTTCTTTCATTCTTCTTTTCTTTTTGTTATAATGAAAACGGTGATAATATGCAACGATATTTTAGTAAAGAAAAGAATGGTCAAGAATTTCAATTATCTGGGGATGATCTTTATCACATTACTAGAGTAATGAGAATGAAAGATCATGAAGAAATAGAAGTTGTATATGAGGAGCAAGTCTTTTTATGTGAAATACGATTAGGGGAAGATGTTAAAGTAGTGATCAAAACAATACTTCCTAAAGTTGAGAAACGTGAACAGGAAATCGTTCTCGTTATTCCTTTATTGAAAGAGCAAAAAATGGATTACATTTTACAAAAAGCAACCGAGTTAGGAGTCACAAAAATTATTCCGGTGGTTATGGAAAGAAGTATTATTCGCTTAGAACCATCAAAAGAAAATAAAAAAATGGAACGATGGACAAAAATATGCAAAGAAGCAAGTGAGCAATCAAAACGTGTAAAGATTCCAATCATAACGGAAGTAAAGCACTTTTCCGATCTAGCATGTATGGAAGGTGTAAAGTTTGTTTGTAGTACCCGCGAAAAAGAGAATAATTTGAAAAAATTTGTAGAGAAACATCAAAATTATGGTACAATAATTATAGTAGTTGGTCCTGAAGGTGGACTATCGGAAAAAGAAGAGAAAGAACTAATTAAAATGGGGTTTGAATGTGTTTCATTGGGAGAACGTATTATGCGTGTAGAGACCGTTCCTCTTTTTGTCTTGAGTATTTTGAATTTTCTTAATATGGAGTGATAGTATGGAAGAAGTAATGAATTATATCGTCGAAAATCAAATGTTATTCTATGTAGTAGGGATCAGTATAGCAGTGTCGGCGATTCTTGTGATTGCGATTCATTTACTATCGAAAAAAAAGCCAAAAGACGATTATTTTGAAGAGGTCGAAACACGAGATGAAGAAAAGAAAGAAGATCACGATCAGATCAAGGTGAAGCCGATCGAAGTTCATGATGAAGTGTTGACACCAAAATCAGAACTTGATTTATTGTTAGAACAAATGCAAAAAGATTTGGAAAATGAAAAAGTGGATCCTACTTTGTCGTTTGAGGCTGAACAAGAAGAAAATGCGATCATTAGTTATGAAGAATTGTTAAGAGCGAATCGTCAGCCTGTACTATCAGCAGAGGAAGAAGAAAAACAACCCCTTATTATGAGTGTCAAACAGTATGAGAAAATGCAAGAAAAGCCAGTTTTTACTGAGCTAGATATCAATGAACCTGTAAAAAGTAATAAAAAATTCAAAAATTCGGAGTTTATTTCGCCAATTTATGGTAGAATAAATAGCAATCTTGATTATCCAAAAATTCCAAGTTTCCGTTCGAACGAAACGAAAGCATCAGAGCCAGTCAAAGAGGAAGTAGAAGAAGCAACATTACCTCCTATTACGGATACGATTTCAAAAAAGACGGTCAATACGGTAGAGTTAGAAAAAACATTGGATTTGGAAAAAATCATGGAAGAAATGAAGCGAAACGAAGAATTTTTACAGGCACTCAAAGAATTTAGAAAAAATTTATAATAGGCCGATGGCCTATTTTTTTGGAGGTTTATATGAAATTTAGAATCGAAACATTAGGCTGTAAAGTAAACACTTACGAAAGTAATGTTATGAGTGATTTACTAAAAAATGCTGGATATATAGAAGCAAATAAAGAGGAACAGAGTGACATTGTCATTATCAATACATGTACGGTTACGAATACTGCTGATCAAAAATCGGGAAAAGTAATTCGTCATGCCGTCAAACATAATCCAGAAGCAATCATCGTGGTATGTGGTTGTTATTCGCAAGTGAGTTTAGATAAAGTAAAAAAAATAGATGGTCTTGCCATCATTATTGGAAATCGTCATAAGAGTGAAATTGTTTCTCTTATCGAAGAATATAAAAGAACGAAAAAGCCGATCATCAAGATAGAAGATATTCGTCATAGTACATTTGAAACGATGCGTTTGAATAATTTTAATCGAACTCGTGCTTTTGTTAAAATTGAAGATGGTTGTGATAATTTTTGTAGCTATTGTATTATTCCCTACAGTCGTGGAAATGTATGTAGTAAACATCCTAGCGAAGTTTTACTGGAAATTGAAACATTGATTGCGGAAGGTCATTCTGAAATTGTTTTAACAGGTATTCATACTGGACATTATGGGGCTGATTTGGATCATTATCGTTTTTATGATTTATTGAAAGCAATTTTAGAGATAGAGGGATTAGAACGTCTGCGGATATCTAGTATTGAATTAAATGAAATTACGGATGATATTCTAGAACTTATGAAAGAACATGCTATTTTAGTGGATCATATGCATATTCCTTTGCAAGCGGGAAGTGATAAAATATTAAAACGAATGAATCGTAAATACGATCTTGCTTACTTTAAAGAGCGAATTACCAAGATTCGTCAAATTCGTCCTCATATTTCTATCACAACGGATGTGATTGTTGGATTTCCTGGCGAAACAGAAGAGGATTTTCAAACGACCATTCAGACCGTGAAAGAGTTGAAATTTGCTAAAATCCACGTATTTCCTTATAGTGAAAGACGTGGAACAAAATCAGAATTGATGACGGATAAATTATCAGAGGAAGTAAAAAAAGATCGTTCTAGAAGGTTAGTGGCAATTTCCAAAGAATTAGAAATGGCTTATATGAATGGGTTTTTAGGTACAGAAACATACTTTATTCCGGAAGTTGAAAAAAATGGTTGTTTAATTGGCCATACTGGCAATTATTTGTTGGTCAAAGCGAAAGGAGAAAAAAATCTACTGCATCGTAATGTTCCGATCCGCATTACCGATATTCAATATCCATATGTAGAAGCGGAACTCTGTCAAAAGGGTGTACTTGAAAGTTGACATTTATGTAAAATGATAGTATAGTAATGCTAGAAATGGGAGTGATATTGTGGACGATCAATTAAAAGTTGGGTTTGGAAATAATAATAAAGCAGATTATCGTAAAACGGAACATTCATCAATCAAGATGACTTCTATATCGCCAAGAGTTATGAAACCAAAACGTAAATTGAAATTAATTCGATTAGCAGCTGTAGTTGCTGCAGTAGGACTTGGTTCTTATGGTGCGGTGAAATTGTACGATTACAATTACAATTATCGAGAAGTTTGTCACGATTTAAGTGGTGATTACATAATTAACGGAGAGGTTAATCATGTACATGATTTGACAGAGGAATATTTTATTTGTGATTATAAATATTATAATCCAAATGCAACGCAACAAGACATTGTGAAAGTCTTATCCGATGGATCTTATACTTTTTATGCTAAGCACAATGGAAAGGTAAGATGGGATCATTCTGTTTCGGAAGATCAATTGAACGCAGAGCGATATCAAACTGAATGCAGAGAGTTTACTGATGATTTTATTGAAAATCATCCTGAGCTAGGTATTACTAGAACTATAGGTCATGATGGTGGTTTAACACATTGACCATTCAAAGAGAAATTATTTTCTCTTTTTCTTTGCCTTGTTTTATGAACATTTGTTTGATATAATGAATATGGTGATAATATGAAGACATATATCAAAGGAAATTATCGAAGAAGTATTTTTACTTCTGATAAAGGATATGTAATTGGATTATTCAAGGTTCGTGATACGAATGATGAATCGATGATGGATTATGTTAATAAAACGATTACATTTACTGGATATTTTCATGAATTAAACGAAGATGATACTTATCTTTTTTATGGTGAAGGAGTCAATCATCCACGATATGGTTTTCAATATCAAGTTGAGGAATATGAACGTGTAAAACCCAAGGATAAAGATGGAATTATCGAGTTTTTAGCAAGTGATTTATTTCCTGGAGTTGGTGAAAAATTGGCGACAACGATCGTTGAAACATTAGGAGAAGGTACTCTCGATATTATTTTACAAAATCCGGAGCAACTTTCTTTAGTTCCCAAATTGACGAGTAAAAAGGCTAAAAAAATTGTAGAAATATTAAATAAATATGAGGAGAGTCATAAGACGATTGTCTATCTTACGGAGTTGGGATTCAATATGAAAGATGCGCTTAATATTTATAATACTTATAAGCAAGATACGATTCGCAAGGTAGAACATAATTTATATGAATTAATCGATGAAGTAGATGAAATTACGTTTCCCAAAATTGATCCCATCTCCATCAAACTTGATATTCAACCCAATGATGAGCGAAGGGTAAAAGCTTGTATTCTTTATGTCATGAATGATTTATGTTTTCAAAATGGTGATACTTATCTATCAAAGGAAGAAATTTATTATAAAACAAATACTTATTTAAAATTTGAATTAGAAGAAGATTCATATGCTGGTTATTTGCAAGAATTAGAAGAGGACTCTAAAATTGTCATCGAGGAAAATCGTTATTATTTGATGAATTTTTATGAAGCAGAATGTAATATTGCCGCAAAAATACATAAACTATCAATGATGGAACCAATTTCTTATAAAAAATTAGCTTATCGTCTAGAAGAGATGGAGCGTGCCAGCGGTATTACTTATAATGAAAAACAAAAAGAGGCAATTACAAAAGCTTTAGAACAAAACGTTTTAATTATTACAGGCGGTCCTGGAACTGGAAAGACAACCATCATTCGTGCGATTGTCGAATTATATCAAATGTTAAATGACTTGAATGACGATGAGTTAGTGAAAGAACTTTGCCTTTTGGCTCCGACGGGAAGAGCCAGTAAACGTATGAGTGAATCGACTTTACTGCCAGCTAGTACGATTCATCGTTTTTTAAAGTGGAACAAAGAAAATAATGAATTTCGAGTCAATGAAGAGAACAAAGACAAGAGTAAATTAATTATTATTGATGAAGTGAGTATGATCGATACATTGCTTATGGATAGTTTACTTAAGGGACTTATGGATAACATTAAATTGATTATGGTTGGTGATTTTAATCAACTACCTAGTGTTGGTCCTGGACAAGTCTTAAAGGATATGATTGAAAGTGGTGTGATCGATACTGTTCATCTCGATCTTTTATATCGTCAGGATGAAAATTCTTACATTCCAACTTTAGCGTTAGAAATAAAAGAGAACAATTTAAGTGATCATTATTTAGAGACGAAAAGTGATTATACTTTTTTACAATGTTCGAGTGCGTCGATTCGTGAAAATTTAAAAGAATTATGTAGAACGGTAATCCATAAAGGCTATGATTATAAACGAGTACAAGTGATGGCGCCGATGTATCGTGGTGAAAATGGGATTGATAATTTAAATCGTGAGTTACAAGATGTTTTTAATCCACCTAGTGATGAAAAAAGAGAAATTACTTATGGAGAAGTTATTTTTCGTGAACACGATAAAATTTTACAACTTGTCAATCAACCAGAAGAAAACGTCTATAATGGAGATATAGGTGAAATTCGTATGATCATTCCAAGTAGTCGTAGCGATAGTGGTAAAAATGAAATTTATGTTGATTATGATGGGAATTTAGTGAAATATCTTCCCAAAGATTTTGCTTCTATCAAACATGGTTTTGTCATTACCATTCATAAATCACAAGGAAGTGAGTTTGAAGTTGTTATCATGCCGATCAGTCGTTCTTATTATCGCATGCTTTATCGAAAGTTAATTTATACTGGTGTTACACGTGCTAAGAAAAAGCTAATTTTGATCGGAGAACCACAAGCGTTCCTTTATAGTGTGGAGAATAATAATGAATATATACGAAAGACAAGTCTTTTAGAAAAACTTCGACAATTTGTGAATAAATCATAAAAAATTTCTCAAACTAGTAATGTATGTAAGTGGTTTACATACATGTCATACGTTCTAGCGAAAAGGGTGATAAGTATGAAAATGGCAAAAGACATGGCGTTTATGGCGCTTGGTGCTGGTGCAGTTTTAGCATATCAAAAGTATAAAGAGCCTGTAAAAAAACAGGTTAATAAGGTTGCAAAAGATATGGAAAAATCCATGAAGCAAGTAACGAAAAAAGCTAATGATAAGCTAGAAGATATGATGTAGTAGAAATCCTCCATTTGGAGGATTTTTTGTTGCCTTTTTTGATGATGTGTTGTACGATTAATATAGAATGGAGGGACCATATGAAGTATTTTTTGATCTTACCATTTATTTTGATCTTATGGTTATTTTATCTTTATTATCGATGGAAAACACTAAAACAATTATTGGAAAAGGTACAACAAAAGTTTCGAGAATTGAATTTATTATTCTTGGAACGTTGGAATCGTATTCCTGGTTTTGTTCGTATATTAAGAACGGTAATGCCTGAAGAACGTGTCAAAATAGAAGAGTTATTATTATTACATAATCATATTTATGATCGATTACAAGATGATGAAAAAATAAAAGTGAACGAAAGAATCACGATAGTATTGCATGGAATACTTAGTAAGATCAATTTACAAGAGATCAATCTTACAAGTAATGCTTATCAGGATGGGAAAGAAAATATCATGGAAATAGAAACAAAAATCGCCAGTGTAAGCAGGGAATATAATTCATTTGTCTTACAATATCAAAAGAAAAAACAAACTTTTGGGGGACGCTTTTTATCTCGCATTGCTAATTTAGAGGATCCTTGTCTTTTTTTAGTAGAAATAGAAGATAATGGATAGTGGCCGAGTCTTGAGGGGATCATTTTCTTCTACTTGAAAATGTGTTATAATAAAAAAGAAAGTAGGATGTGTATGAACAGAGAAACGTTTTATAATGTAATTTTTCCGGTATGGTTATTGTTATTATTTCCACCCCTTATTTTTGCTACGATAATTGGTAATTTCATCGTCGATAGTCTTGTTATTTTGTTTTGCATTTGGCTTTTAAAAATTAGCGATAAAAGTGTTTATAGAAAAGTGATTTGGAAAGTATGGATATTTGGATTTTTAGCAGATATATTGGGATCTCTTTTATTATTAGGTGGTGCTTATTTATTTGATTTTAATAGTTTTCTATATGAACATTTGGTCAATCCTCTTTATTTAAATCCGAGTGATAGTTTTTTATCTTTAGCTTTTTGTTTATTTACGATTGTTGTGAGTGGTTTATGTATTTATTTCTTCAACAAGAAGTACAGTTTTGAAAAGACAAATTTAAAAGAGTATGAGAAGAAGAAAATTGCTTTTTTACTGGCGATCATTACAGCACCTTACATGTTTTTAATTCCTCTTGAACCTTTTCTTGATCAGAATCCACCTTTGGAAATCGCGAGTCCTGTTAGTGAGTGTGTGAATGGTGAAAGTTCTAACTGTTAGAGAACCTTGGGCAAGTTTAATTGCTTATGGGTATAAAGAATATGAATTTCGCAACTGGAAGACGAATTATCGTGGAGAACTTTATATTCATGCGGGAAAAGGTTTCGAAAAAGAATATGCATCTTTAGTGAAAACCTTTCATTTACCAATTTCCCGTGGTATGATTATTGCCAAAGCAAAATTGGTGGATTGTATACCTGTTACAAGTGAATTTGAGGACGCTTTAATAAAGAAAGATGAAATGATTTATGGTAAAAGTAGGGGTCGTGGTGGATACGCTTGGAAACTTACGGAAATAGAATTGTTGGAGCATCCGATTCCTTGTAATGGAAAATTGAGTATTTGGAATTATCAGGAAGAGGACTAAATGGAGGATTCTTTATTTTAAAAAGATGAAAAAGAAATAGAACAATGTCTATTTCTTTTTTTCTTGTGTATATAAGTAATAATTTTTTCCATATAGATAAATACAAGCTGCTTGTAGTCCAAGGGTTGCTCCAATTAAATAGGGAAGTAGAAACGATAAGTCAGGGATGATATGAATTAGAATGGCACCAATAAATGTCGCACATAAAATGTTGTTTTTAAATCTTCCTGTATCGATACTTTTCGAATAATGGGTCTTAGAGTGAATGTATAAGTTTTCAATGGCAATGATGAGTTCCATAAGATAGATAGGTAATAGAGTAGGGTATTTCAATACTAACGGAATCAAACAAAACGTCAAAAATTTATCGGAAATGGTATCCATCATCGACCCAAATTGGGATGTGATTTCGTAGTGACGGGCAAGTTTACCGTCAAATAGATCGGTGAGCATTAAAATAACGGAAATGATAATGGTAACGAAGGTTGGAAAATAAAAGATCGATAGTGTGATCAAGGGAGCTAGAATTAAACGACTGGTCGTTAAAATGGTTGGTAATTTCTTTATAAAACTCCCTTTCGTACGCTTTTGCCAATCGTGATATTCATACCAAAAATTTTCCAAAATAGATAATTGTTTCATGATTACACCTCTTGTACATATCTGTTTTTATTTTATCATCTTTTGGATGATTGTCAATTGCCTTGGAATATTATAACAAATCTGTCATATATTGATAATGTATTTGAGTATTCAAGTACGACGGGAAACTCGTAGCGTTACGGTTTCCTTTTTTGACTGTAAAATGATGTGAAATAGCAGGAAAGAATAGACTATTTTGTCGAATTTTGTTATAATAATTATGATAGAAAAGAATACGGAGGGGATCGTATGAAAAAACTAATCAATATTTGTTTAGTAGTAGCAATATTACTTAGTTATTTTGTGCCATTTACTTCTGTTTTTGCAGCAAGTGAATATCAAGTGACGGTATTAAAGGTGGATGGAACATCAGAGTCATTAGGTACTTATTATGATTACAATGAAGCAAAAAACAAAATGAATGCATACAATTCCAATGCTAGTCAGGTAGCGGTTATTTATCAAAATGGTACAATTATCAATGCTAGATATGCGATTGCAAAATTTTATTCAGTCGATACGACAGTCAATTTATATTTGAATAGTGGAGACAGTACCGCTTATACTTATACAAATCCAGCATATGGAATCGATGCTGCTTTTATCGATTATGATCCATCGACTAGAAGAGCAAAAATAAAAATAAGTGGTTTTACTGGTTGGGTATCGATCGATACATTAAGGATCGTACCAATTACCGATTTATCGGCTAACAATATTAAATTAACCTTAGATATTCCTCTTAGAGTTCGCAACGAACCTACGACATCAGGAAGTCAACAAATTGGAACGGTTAATAATGGTGAAGTTTTTCGCTATTATGATAAAGTGAACAGTGAGGGATATACTTGGTATAAGATTTTATATGACGGTAAATATGGATGGATCGCAACGAAAGATGGTTGGGTAACAGAAGCAGTCGATAATGGATTACAAACTTTTTATGAACCATATGCACCAACCGGAAATATTATTCATTATTTCGAATATTATGGTGGTCAAACATTTACCAATTTAGGACCTAAGCCTAGTTATCTAGATGCAGGAACTAGTTATTATAGTTTTGATGGTAATTATTTCTATGAGGACTTAGTTACGATGTTGGAAGATTATCGTAAGTCTACTTATGATCATGCTTTAAATAAAGATAATCCTTTTTATGCTTATTATATGTATTTAACAGTTCATTCTAAAACTAGTTATACAGCCGATGATCTTAACAACGTGATGAAAAATAATTATGGATATACACGTGCACCAGAAGCAGGAGTTACTTATGTCGATGCAAGTGGTAATTGGATTAGTGGATTAGATCGTAGTGGCATGTCTGCTATGTACAATCAAGGACAAACGTTTATCGATGTTCAAAATGAATATGGAGTAAATGCTTTACTTAGTTTCTCAACGGCATTAAATGAAAGTGCGAAGGGAACAAGTGCACTAGCTTTTGCCAAAAATAATTTATTTGGACATGGTGCTTATGATAGTTGTTGGTTCACTTGTGCAACTTCTTATAATAGCATCAAAGATAGTATCATTGGACATGCTGAAATGACTTCATTAGGATATAGTAATATTGAAGATTATCGTTATTTTGGAGCTCATTATGGAAATAAGGGTAGCGGTTTAAATGTGAAATATGCGAGTGATCCATATTGGGGAGAAAAGATGGCGGCTAATTACTATTCATTCGATAATACCTATGGAAGACAAGATTATTTGTCGAATACATTAGGTATTAAGCAGAGTAGTGAAGATGTAGCGATTTATAAAGAGCCTAATACTAGTTCAAGTGTGCTATATACTTTGAAAAATAAATATTATGGTTTTAGTGTTACGAATATGCCGGTTATCGTATTTGATAAAGTATATGAAAATGGTACTTGGTGGTATATGGTCTATACCGATGTCGCACTCGATGAAAATCGTAATGTCAATACTAGTCTTGCATATGATTTTAGCCGTAGTTATGGATATATAGAAGCTAGTAAAATATATGTATCGAACAATCAACCAACGATATCGGCTACTGATCTTACAGTCGAACAGTTCGCTAATGTCGATCTCTATCAGAATGTAACAGCCAAGGATACGGAAGATGGTACTTTGACAAGTGCGATTGAGATTGTGAAAAATAATCTGAATACAAGTATTCCTGGCACTTATCAAGTAACTTATCAAGTGGAAGATAGTGGTAAATTCCGAGTTCAAAAGACGATCAATGTTACGGTGAAAGGATCCAATATTCCTACGATCACTGCAAATGATCGCGAAGTTAGTCAATATACGAAGTTCAATGCGAAAGAAGGCGTAGTTGCAACGGATTATGACGGTACTGATATTACGGATCGAATTCAAGTTTCTGGTACTGTTAATACCGATGTAAAAGATACTTATCAAATTACTTATACTGTTACAAATAGCTTAGGAAAAACAGCTACGAAAGTGGTTACGATTACGGTAGTCGATAATGAGAAACCAGTGATTCATGTTTCCAACAAAACGGTCAAGATCAATTCTACTTTTGATCCAAAAGCAGGAGTGACGGTAAGTGATAAAGAAGATGGTGATTTAACGACTTCCTTGAATGTAACCAAAAATGATGTGGATACGTCAGAAGCAGGTACTTATCAAGTAAGTTATGAGGTAGTAGATACTGTCGGAAATAAAACGACAAAAACAATTACGGTTACCGTTAGTGATCGTGAAGAACGTAATAGTACTTTCTATTTTGATTATTTAAAAGAAGTGGATGGTAAACTACAATTAAAGGGGTATAGTACGATTCAAGGAATCGATCATAAAATCGATACAAATTTGAAGTATTATATCGTGTTTGAAAATGTTGATGATCCTTCTATTACTTATACACAAGATGCAACGAGAATTACGGATCAATCAGAAATGACGAGACCTGTATATGGAGTAGATGGTAAAGATTATACTTATTCATGGTTTAAAGTTAATCTTGATTTTTCCAATATGGCACAAGGAGATTACAAGTTATATATTGTGGTTGAGAGTGATGCATACTTCTCAAAGACTTTGATTAGTAATAAACTTTATAAAACACAAGTAACTGGTTTCGAGGGTGAAAAATCGATTATTACTAAAAACGATTTTAATGATTCGGAAGGCCCTGTTATTTTCTATGTTCGTGATCATACTTTAGCAATGAAGAATGCTTCTCAGATATACAATCAATACGATACATATCGTACCTTTGAATTTAATGGTGATGTTTTGCATTTAAAAGGATTAACTTATTCTTATGGAATGAATTTAGCGGCTAATCAGAATGTAAAAAGAACAATTATTTTCGAAAATAAGGAAACATATGAAACTTATTCTTATGATTTAGGAAGTATTACGGATGGTCTTTATCCGGCTATATTACCAGATGATGATGGTTTTGATAAGACGAGAGCTTGGTATGATGCTAATATCGATATTCGTAATATTCCAGTAGGAGAGTATGTTATTTATATTACAACGACTTCTAATATTACGGATATTTCAGAGTTTACGGAAAAATTGAATCGTTCTTTAGATCAGGTTAAAAAGACGTTAAACGGTAAATCTTATACGTTCTCAATCAATAAGGATAAGGGAAATCGTATTGAATTAACGGTTAAATAAAAAAGAGATAACTCATGTTATCTTTTTTTGTGGTTTCTATTTTGGAGTATGTGATATGGTCATAATAAAAGGACTGTTTGAGTCCTTTTATTTGACGATTGTAACGGTATAAGTATCGCAATAATTTAAGTATTGTTCATCAATTGCGGAAGCATTACATACGGTTCCACTTACGATTGATCCATTACTACATGAATCGACTAAATTGAAGTTCCATTTGATATTTGGATAAGCGGATTGAATCATAGATTGTGTTTGACTACCAGTGTTTCCTGGTTGTAAGAATACTTGAATGGTTTTAGAAGTATCACAAGTTGGAGTAGTAGGGGTGGTTGGATCATTACTTTGACCACTGTTTCCATTACTTAAACCAACGCTAACATATGTTCCGCTTGATACTTGTGATCCAGCACGTTTATTTTGACTAATTACAATGTCTTTTGTTTTAGAAGAATTGGCATAATAGAAAGTACAAGTAAGTCCAGCATTTCGACAAGCTGTTTGTGCTTCTGCTTTGGTTTTTCCAATCAGATTTGGAACGGAAACTGCTTTTCCATTAGAAATGGTAACGACGATGATATCGTTGATATTGATGACATCGTTAAAGTTGACACTATAACGAATTACTTCTCCTTTGGCAACATCGTCATTGAATTCATATTCTTCTTGATAATTGATGCCATATTGACTGGCCCATGTTCGAAATTCATTTAAATTTGCAACTTCCTTCATACGAAGTTGACCTTTTGAAGTTACGATTTTAATAACTGTTCCTTCTTCTACAACATCGCCTTGCTTATGACTTGCTTCGATGATTTTACCTGCTTCGATAGTAGAATCGTAGCGATCTATAAAATCTACTTTTAAATTATTTGATGTGATCCATTTGATGACTTCATCGACATTCATATTCATAATGTCAGGAACGATAATTTTTTTTCCTTTCGAAATGATAAGCGTAACTTGTCCTGTTTTAGGATCGATCATCGTACCAACTTGTTCATTTTGAGAGATGACCGTATTTCTTGGTACTTCTTCTGAAAATTCATATTGTAATTGATATTGGATACCATTTCTTTTTAACCATAGAGTTGCTTCAAATAAAGTTTGCCCTTTTAAATCGATCATGGCAACTGGCACTAAAGCTGCTTCACTACCAAGTGACACTTCGAGAATTAAGGCATCGCTTCGTTTCATTTGTCCATTGATATTTTGATTGATAATGATATCTCTTTCAATTTCTTCATTGATTGTATAGTTTACTTCAACATTATTTAAAAAGTTTTCTTCGATGGTTTTTAAAGCATCGTCGATATTCCATCCAACCATGTTAGGAAGAATAATTTCTTTGTCATAATTTGGTCCATTTGAAATGGTAAGTTGTAGCTCATCGACATCTTTTAATAACGTTTTAGGAGCAATATTTTGACTTATGATGTGATATTCTTCGATATTATCACTATATTCGTATACTTGTTCGACGGTAATATTGTTTTTCGTCGTATAGTCTAGTACTTCACTTAAATTTTTACCAGTAAAATCAGGTAGACTTTCTGGTTCTGGTAGTTTCCAAAGATCTGCTTTGGTTCCTAAATAGAAAGTCGTTGTTCCAATCAAAAGTAGAGTAGTAAGTAGTCGAAAGATATTTTTTCCTTTTTTACATAAGATGCTGATGAGAAAGACAAGCATGGTTAGTAAAAGAAGAATGGTTACAATAACCGTTTCTAAGAAAAACTCTTTTTTTACGAACGTGAGGTAACCAAGACCACATCCACCGGCAATGAT
Source organism: uncultured Bacilli bacterium (assembly GCA_944358455.1). Lineage (GTDB taxonomy): Bacteria > Bacillota_I > Bacilli_A > RF39 > UBA660 > CALVRE01. The sequence goes on from CALVRE010000014.1 coordinate 37,120, forward strand.
TCCTAATATCGTGAGTACGATGATCAAAACGCGAAGATAATTCTTTTTCTGAACTTTCGGTTCTTCTGATGGAAACTCTTTTTTTTGTTCTCGTATTGATGTTGGCTCTTGAAGATCAAGCTTCATTGTTTTGAATTTGACATCTTCTTCTGAATATTTTTGCTTTTCTTTTTTCTTTTCTTGCTTTTTCTTCTCTTTGAACGCTTTTTTATATTCTTCGTTTTCATTTAAAATTTCTTTCATTTTTTCAAGTTTTTGTTTTTGCAAATCTTGCTCTTCTTTTAGTTCTTCTTTTTTTAAACGTTCATGTTTTTTACGTTCACTTCTTGACATAAGATCAGTAAAAGAACTTGTTTTTTCTAATTTTTTTTCTCGTAATGATTCGAGTAGTTCTTGACGTTCTTTTTCGTTCATATTATCACCTATTATCATTATACCGAAAAATTTGTCGAATGAATAGAGGAATGTTATGGAAAAAGTAAAATGAGACACTATCATTTACAGAAATTAGATGGGAACGCTTTCAAAGCGAGAATGATTATGATAAAATAAAAAGGTAGAAAGAGTGATAGTATGAAGCTCAGTATCATCATTCCCGTTTATAATAATGCGGATAGTTTAGTACGTATGTTGGAATCTTTAATTCACCAAGTAAAAGAAAATTGTGAAATCATATTGGTGGACGATGATTCAAGCGATGGTTCAAAGTCTCTCATTTCCAATTATATTAAATTATATCCTGTTATTATCGCGTATGGAAAGAAGCATAGGGGAAGAGGTAGTGCGCTTAATGTCGGATTAGAAAAGGCTAGAGGGGAATATGTTGTCTTTTTAAACCCTGAAAACTATGTGTCTTCTGAATTTATAAGTGTTATTTTAAATAGATTGAAAGATTCTTCTGTCGATTTATTAAAGTATCAAAGACAATATGTTTATCGTGATCGTGTTCGTTATGTCGATGATCATGTAGAGTTTAAGCATGATGGTGGAGAAGCGTTTATCAATTTGAAGGCACTTGGTATTTCTTTCGAATTATTAGGGCTTTATGTTTATCGTCGTGCTTATTTGAAGTCCCTTCAGGTTCCTTTTTTGGATGATACACATTGTGAGAATTTTGGAATTGTGGGATATTATTTAGTGCAAGCGAAACAAGTTGATTCACTTCGTGAAGGGCTTTATTTTTATGTTGTCGATAAAAAGTCTAAAAAAGAAGATTATGCTCGCAAAAAAAGGGAATTGCAGGATATGATTGCTCATTTTGATTATTTATATCCAATTGCTAGCAAGAATATCGAGAATCATTTGGCTTTAGAAGCTTATTTGAGCTATCTAACTGGTGGTATTTTAAAAAATTTATCTTTTTTAAAGAAGAATGACAAAAAAGAGATCATTGAAGAGCTTAAAAAAAGAAAAATCTTGAAGATTTTCCGCAAAAACAGCTCATTCAAAGAGTATCGGAAGATGGTCTTCCATATCTACTTTGATATTTATTTGAAGTTGGTGAGAT
>CALVRE010000015.1 GCA_944358455.1 uncultured Bacilli bacterium
TATGAAAATCAACAACGAAGAAGTAAATATAGAAGATTTATATGATCGATTAGATTTAAAATCATCTTTTTTAAAACGAAGAGAGAATGGATTATTATTAAATGATCATCAGGTAAGTGTTTTAAAAAATTATCACATTGATTATCACAATCATGCTAATTTATCTTCTTTATTGTTTGCAATCGATCAATATTTAAATGATCATAACGATATTGATTCTGTTGCTTTAGAAGAAGTTTATCAACAGTTGCAAGAAATTCATTATTATCAAGAAACGAACAAGTAATGGTTACTTGTTTTCTTTTGTCGAAAATGCTCTCAATTTGACGAAACCTCAATATTATGGTAAGATGGTAACGTTTTCCGCATAATTTCCATTTTAAATAAACACAATATTAAGAGGTGAAACAAAGTGAAAACAAAACGGCAAATCATTACTTCTATGGGATTGATTATCCTATCTATGGTAGTGATATCATTGATTGTAGTAGAAGTTCTCTATCGTGGTAAAACGATTTCTTTAGAAAGTATGAAAGTATTAAGCGCTAAAGTGGAATATCACGAAGAAATTCCTGAAGCAGAGGAAGAAGTAATGGTCATAGAAGATCCAATTGTATATGATAATATGACAATGGATGAATTAGCTGAAAAATTAAATCGTTCCTTAAATTCTACTCTATCGGGATATGGTTATTTATTTGCATCTTATTCGCTTGAATTAGGAATTGATCCTTATTTAGCGCTTGCTATTGTACTTCATGAAACAGGATGTAAATGGGAATGTAGCTATTTAACCCGTGTATGTAACAATGTCGGTGGTCAAAAAGGTTCACCATCATGTAATGGTGGGTCTTATAAGCGATATGATACATTAGAAGAGGGAATCAAGGGGTATTTGACGAATTTATACAATGGATATATTAGTAAAGGCTTGACCACTCCAGAACAAATAGGTCCTAAATACGCAGGTAGTACTAGTTGGCCAAGTAAGATCAATTGGTATATCGAATATATAAAGGCAAACTAAAAGTTTGTCTTTTATTTTTCAATTTTATTACCTTTGCGGTTGTAAAATATGAAACGATCGAACAAATGAGAAAAGTATGATATAATAATTTAGGTGGTATTATGATTACGATAGATAAAATAAAAGAATATGATTTGATCATTCTGCCAAACGATCGTAAAGAAAAGCTATTGAAAGAGATTTCGAGCATGACATCTTTCATTAGCACAAAGTGGATGAGCTTAGAAGAATTTAAAGCGAAGGCACTTTATACATATGATCGAAAAGCGATTTGGTATGTAATGAATCGATATCAGGTTAAATATGAAATTGCCAATATCTATTTACAAAATACCTACTATGTGGAAGAAAAACATTATCAAAATCAGAATTTAAATTTTTTGGTCGCATTGAAAAAAGAATTACAAGAACAGCAATTGTGGATCGAAGATTCTTATTTTAAACATTATATTCGGAATAAAAAAATTGGTATTTTAGGATATTATTTCTTATCATCTTTTGAAGAGTCTTTATTATTGCGATATCAGGTGGATGTTCTAGAAACATTGGATCTTGAAAGGAAGCAGAAGATACCACTTTATCATTTCTCGACACTGGAAGAAGAAGTAGACTTTATTGCCAATCAAATGCTTCTTTTATTAGAACAAGAGATTCCAATTGAACGTCTTAAAATTGTCAACGTTACCAAAGAATATGAGCCTGTTTTAAAAAGAATTTTTTCTTTTTATCATATCCCACTGTCACTAAAAAAGAAAACTTCTCTTTTTAGTACGAATATTGGAACTTATTTCATCGATCATTATCAAAGTGATGCCGATCAAATGTTGAATATTTTAAAACAAGCATTTTCATTTCAAAAAGAAAAAGAGATCGAAATTCATCAATTATTGATATCGATTTTAAATGAATATACTTGGTGTCATGATTTAGAAGAGGTAAAAGACTTGGTGTTGTATGATTTGAAGCATACGTATTTAAAAGAAAAGTCTTTGAAATATGCGGTAGAAGTCAAATCTTTGGAAGAAGTAGAAAGTGACGATTATGTTTTTTTAGTTGGATGTAATCAAGGTGTTTTTCCACAGCTTTATAAAGATGAGGATTATATCAATGATCAAGGAAAACGGGAAGTTTTATTGGATGATACGAAAACGAGAAATAAGAAAGAACACGATAAAGATTGTGCGTTAATCAATCGTCTTGAACATGTTACGATTACATATAAAGATAAAACACCATTTAATACTTATTATCCATCTAGTATATTAAATGAATTAGAGGTAGAAAACGAGCAGTGTGATGTTTCTTCTTTTCCTCATTATTCCAAATTATATGATCAAATTAAATTGACAAAGAAGTTAGATTTATTCTATAAATATGGGGAAATCAGTCCGGATTTAGGAGATTATTATCATAATTTTCCACAGATTCCATATAAAACGTATCAAAATCAATATCAAGCGATCGATCAAGAGACACTTTTCCACAGGTTAAACAATCGATTAATTCTATCTTATTCGACATTGGATTCTTATAATCGTTGTGCATTTCGATATTATGTGAATCGTATCCTAAAATGTGATCCTTATGAAGAGACATTTTCACAATATATTGGAAATCTATGTCATGCAGTATTATCCGAAGCCTTTTATCCACAATTTCATTTTCAAAAAAGTGTGGAAAACTTTCGCGCTAAAAGCAATTATCAATGTTCGAAAAAAGAGGAATTTTTCTTACAAAAAGTGTTGTTAGAACTGAAAGATGTAATCGATATCATAAAAGAGCAAATGACGACATGTAAACTTTTAAATTGGAAGACAGAAGAAAAAGTAGAGATTCCCATGAATGATAAAATAGATGTTACTTTTATGGGAATTATCGATAAAATTTTATATCAAGAAATCGAAGATAAAACGTATGCAGCTATTGTGGATTACAAAACAGGATCTCCTAATATTGAACTGAAAAATTTGCCATATGGAATCGATATGCAATTACCGATTTATCTTTATTTAGTGTATCATTTAAAAGACTTAAAAAATTTAAAACTAATTGGATTTTATTTACAAAAGATTTTAACTCCAGAAGGTTCTGCTTCTAAGACGAAGACATATATAGAACAAAAAAGAGAAGCACTACGATTAACGGGATATACGACCAGTAATGAAGAGATGATCGCTTTACTAGATTGTGATTATCAGAATAGTAAAGTAATCAAAGGAATGAAAGTATCGAAAAATGGTTTTTATCCATATACAAAAGTGTTATCGGAGCAAGAACTAGAAAAGCTGTATCAGTTGACAGAACAAAAAATAAAAGAAACGATCCATCGCATATTATCGGGTGATTTTACGATCAATCCAAAAGTAATTGGAGATAAAAATGTGGGGTGTGAATTTTGTTCTTACCGAGATATTTGCTTCTATCAAGAAGATGATAAGATTCATTTGCCAGAATATAAAGATTTATCGTTTCTAGGGGGTGATGAGAATGCCTAGATGGACAGCTGAACAGTTAAAAGCAATCCATGAGAGGGGAACGAATATTATCGTCAGCGCAGGAGCGGGAAGTGGGAAAACAGCAGTATTGACAGAACGTGTTTTAACGCATCTCCGTAGTGGAGTCATGATCGATCGTCTTTTAATTTTGACGTTTACAAAGGCCGCTGCAGCGGAAATGAAAGAACGTATTCGTAAGGGCATTCAAAAAGAACCGGATCTTCAAGATCAGCTTTCTTATTTGGATCAAGCTTATATTACGACATTTGATAGTTATGCTTTATCCGTTGTCAAAAAGTATCATTATCTTCTCAATATTTCGAGTACGTTATCCATTATTGATGGAAGTACGATCAAAGTAGAAAAAAGAAAGATCATCGATGAATTATTTGAGGAAAAATACGAACAAGAAGATTCTTTGTTTCTGAAAATGATTGGTGATTTATGTCACAAAGATGATACTGATATTCGTGAATATGTATTAAAAATAGCTTCAAAAATTGAATTATTACCCGACAAAGAAACATTTTTGGAAACGTATTCACAGGTTTATTTTGATGATTTATTTTTGGATACGAGCATTCAAAAGTATGTTCAACTGTTAAATCGTAAAAAAGAGAATATAAAACACATGCTCGAACGCTTCGCATCGCTTGTCGATGGTCGATATTATGAAAAGGTGGAGCAAGTGTTACAACCCTTATTTATGAGTGAACATTACCAAGATATGAAACATAATAGTATCGTAAAGTTACCACCATTGCCACGTGGTAGTGACGAAGAGGTGAAAAAAGAAAAGGATATTCTGAAACAAACTATTTCAGATTTTCATGATTTATGTATGTATGAAGATGAGATGGATATGAAAGAAAAATTGTTGTTAACAAAGGATTATGTTACTGTTTTTGTCGATTTATTAAAAGAATTTGAAGTTCGTATTAATCGTTATAAAGAAGAACGTGATGCTTATGAATTTCAGGATATTGCTCTAATGGCTATTCGTCTCGTAAAAGAATTTCCTCATGTTCAAAAAGAATTACAAAATTGTTTTCATGAGATTATGATCGATGAGTATCAAGATACGAGCGACTTACAGGAAACGTTTATTTCTCTTATCAGTGATCATAATGTTTACATGGTAGGAGATATCAAACAATCCATTTATCGTTTTCGTAACGCCAATCCGAATCTTTTTAAAACCAAGTATCGCCAATATAGTAAAGAAGAAAATGGTAAGAAAATTGATTTGAACAAAAATTTTCGATCTAGAAAAGAAGTTTTGGAAAATATTAATCTCTTATTTGATTATTGGATGAATGAGGAGATTGGTGGGGCAGAGTATCTAGAAAGTCACGAGATGGTTTTTGGTAATCAATCCTATTTAGAAGAAGGTTATACCGATCAAGATTACAACTTTGAAGTTTTGGAATATCCGTATCATAAAGAGATTCATTATAACAAGGAAGAGATAGAAGCTTTTATCATCGCTCATGATATCAAGAAGAAAGTAGCAGAACATTATCAAGTATTTGATAAAGATCGTGGTGAACTGAGAGATATTACTTATCAAGATTTTGTGATCCTAATGGATCGTGCTACTGATTTTGACCTTTATAAGAAAATCTTCTTGTTTGAACAAATTCCTCTTACCCTTCTTCAAGATGAACAAATTACCAATGAGATGGATATGTATGTATTAAAAAATTTATTGTCGTTGATTTTAAAGATTAAAGAACACGATTTTAAAGAAAACTTTCAGTATTGTTTTACTAGTGTTGCTCGTAGTTTTCTCTTTTCTTATCAAGATCAAGAAATTTTAAAGTTCTTTATGGATCATTCTTATAAAGAAACAGAATTATTCCAGAAAGCAAAAAGAATTGCGGATGATTTCGATGTTCTATCCAATGAACAGCTTTTAGAAAGGGTGGTGGATGACTTTTCTTTCTATGAGTCGTATATTCGAATCGGCAATATGGAAACTAGTATGGTACATATTGATTACTTATTCGATTTAGCGAATAATCTTAGCGAGCTTGGAATGAGTCCAACTTCTTTTATTCAATATTTTGGAAAAATGATCGAAGAGGATTACGATATCCGTGTTTCACTCAATACCGACAACAATGATAGTGTAAAAATGATGACGATCCATAAGTCGAAAGGATTAGAGTTCCCACTTTGTTATTATGCAGGATTATATAAAACGTTCAATACTAGTGATTTGAAGGAACGCTTCTTATTTGATCCAGAATTTGGAATCATTGCTCCTTATGTTCAAGATGGCGTAGCAAGTACGATTTATAAGGAACTGTTAAAAGATCGTTTTATGAAAGAAGAAATATCGGAAAAAATACGTCTATTCTATGTCGCCCTTACGAGAGCGAAAGAAAAAATGATTTTTGTCGTTCCTAATATCGAAGAACAACATATGGAAAAGGAAAATGGTGTCATTCTCGATTCGATTCGTTTAAGTTACCGTTCTTTTTACGATATGTTGAAATCGCTTTCTCCTTTACTTTCCAAGCATAAAAAAAATGTCACGGTCGAGGAAATTGGTATTACGAGTGATTATAAGCTACGCAAAAGCGATTCTCTTTTATCAAGAATACCAAATTCCGATAAAGAATTTTCTTATCGAATGTTAACGATTCCTGAAGAAATCAAAGAGGAGCGTCATTATTCAAAAGTACTGAATCATTTAACATCGAAAAAAGAGAAACAAAAATTAGAGTTTGGAACGGAAATTCATGCTTTATTAGAATATTTTGATTTTCACGATATAGAAGCATCACTGAATCGTTCTCATTTGGATCCTTTTTATCGCTCGTTGATACAAAAACTGGTACAAAGTGAACCATTCCAGAATTGTGAAAACGCTACGATCTATCAGGAATATGAATTCTATGATTCAGAAGAAAATAAACACGGCATTATCGATTTAATGTTAGAGTGGGATGATCATATCCATATCGTGGATTATAAATTGAAAAACATCGAGGATGAAGACTACCAAAAACAATTACAAGGGTATCAACAATATCTAAAAAAACATACGAATAAACCAATTCAAATTTATTTATATTCCTTGTTAGAAGGAACTTGGCGTTCATTTTAACATTCGTTTGACAACCATGTCTATATTTTTCGATTAAATTACCTTTTGTGTCGAAATAAAAAGAATTAATAGAAACCTATTGACAATGGTGGAAGAATAAAATATACTAACTAATAGAAAGTGAGGGATGTTATGACAACTGTAAAATTCTATCGTTGTAAACATTGCGGCAACATCATTATCAAAATAGAAGATCATAAGGTACCAGTTATGTGTTGTGGTGAAGAGATGGAAGAATTAATTCCTAATACGGTTGATGCTGCTACTGAGAAACATGTTCCGGTTGTATCGATTCATGATTATGAAGTTACGGTTACAGTTGGCGAAGTCGCACATCCTATGGAAGAAGCTCATCATATCGCATGGATCTACGTAAAAACGGAGCATGGTGGTATGTATCAGTATTTAGAAGTAGGAAAAGAACCAAAGGCTATTTTCTATACAAAAGAAAAAGTAGAAGCAGTCTATGAGTATTGCAATCTTCATGGACTATGGAAGAAAGAGATATAATCATATTAAGAAGTTCTTAGGAACTTCTTTTTCATAACAGTTGACGAACGAATGTTCGTGTAGTATAATAAGTTTGAAAGATGAGGGGATAAGATGATAGTAGTAAAAAGAGCAAGTAGTGAAATGTTAGATGAAGTTTATAAATGGTATCGAAAAGCGGAAAAGATCAATCAAAAAAATTACGAGGAAGATCATTTGAATATCTTTTTTTATCATGATTTTGATATTGATGAGGACAGTTTAAGAAAAGCATTAGAGGATCAAGAAAATGCTTATTTTTATCTTGCTTATGAAGATCATGAAATCGTGGGAATTCTCTATGGTTATGTGTTATCTTTGCGCAAGCCTAATTTAAATATTCCTCTCATTTATGCAGTTCATAAAGATGGATATCGTGCTTTACTTGATCATTTATTAGAAGAAATGAAAGATATCACACCTGGCATTATTAAGATGCGACCAGTTTTCCCAAGAGAGAAAGATCTTTTATCCGTTTTAAAAGAGGAACATTTTGTTCTTCGTAGAACGACATATACGATGGAAGATTTGATCGTCGAAAAGCGACATAAAATGACGAGCTACAAGATTTCTGGGTTAAATAAGCGTGAGGTAGAGGAAGTGCAACAATATTATAATGCTTTACCAAATGAAGAAAAAGAATTTTCAACGTTACAAATTGGTGATTATCAAAAAGAAGATGTATCACGTATTTTGATTGCTAAAAATAAAAAAAAGATTGTTGGTCTTTTAATGGGAACGATTTCAAGTCATCGTTATGTCGTTTCTTACCTTGATATTTGTGTGGGAGATAATGAGCAAATTCGTCATGATTTGTTAAATGAATTTAAGAAAATGTGTTTAAAAGAAGAAAGTGATGATATTTTAGTGGAAACGACGAATGCTCATTTAAGATCTTTTTTAAACGATGAATCCTTTATAGAATCGCGTAGTACATATATCAGAAAACTACAGGGTGAATGATATAAGTTTATATAGAAAAAGCATCACATTTGTGATGCTTCTATTATTCAAATTTTAGTAATTTATCAAAGTGATAAACCGATAGTAGAATGGTGATGCCAATAACGATGAAGTAAACTCCAACTACTAAGATCCATGTTGAAATTCCTGCAAATGGATGAAAAATTAAAATGAATCCGAAGATGATTTGAAATAATCCTAGTATTAGATCCCATCCCCAAGACAATTGCAAAGTTTTTTCTTGTAACGCGACATTTAATTTGATAGATCCTACGATGATTGCCCATACTCCTAAAATTAATCCAAGCACAATTAAGGAAAAATCTTGTTTCATGATAAAGACGATCCCCAGTAATGTACTAATAATTCCTTGTGTGAGACGAAATCCTGGAAGAAGCGTATATTCTCTTGTACCGATACTGTAGATAATCTGTTCAATTCCTACAAATAAAATGACTGTTCCGATAACAAATGGTAATATTTCCGTAATTTCCTTAGGATCAAGAATAAACCAGATACCAGCTAGAATGAATAAAATTGCTGAAAGTATTGGCATGAGTTTCCATCTTTTATTTACTTTCATAATATTCCTCCTTTAATTGTAGTCTACCACAAAATGTGGGAAAAGTCTCTAGACAAAATCCGACATTTGTTTAGAATGGAGTTGTGGAAAAATATGTGAAATCAAATAATCGCATCCGAAACAAAAAAAACGATGTTATAATAATAGTGGGGTGATGCAGGTGAGTATCATACGAAATTATAAAATGAAATCAGCACAAGATGGCTTAGAATTAGGTATAACTGTCATCGTTCCGGAAACGGAATTAAAAGGTATTGTACAACTTTCGCATGGAATGTCAGAATATCGTTTGCGTTATATGGATTTTATGAAATACTTAGCGGATCGTGGTTACCTTACGATTATTCACGATCATCGGGGACATGGTGAAAGTATTAAAGATAAAAAAGATTATGGTTACTTCTATGAAAATGGCTCTGAAGCCATCGTTTTAGATTTACATCAAATTGTAGAAGATGTGAGAAAGCGTTATCCGAATATTCCATATTATTTATTCGGTCATAGTATGGGAACGTTAGTTGCACGTAAATTTATTCAAAAGTATGACGATGAAATCGATGGTTTGATTTTATGCGGACCACCAACCGAAAATAAACGTGTTTGGTTCGGAAAGTTTCTTGTCAAAATGATGGAACCTTTTTATGGAGATCATTATCGCAGTAAGTTTATTCAAAAAATGGCTTTTGGAAATTATGGAAAAAAATTTAAAGGAACGAAAAACCCAAGCTGGCTTTGTAGTAATTTAGAAGAAGTCAAAAAATACGTGAAACACGAAGCTTGTGGCTTTATTTTTACTTTGAATGGTTTTTATACATTATTTTCTATGATGCAAGAAGTATATCAGAAGAATTATCAATGTAAGAATCCTCATTTGCCTATTTTAATGATAGCAGGAAGCGACGATCCTGTCATTCAAGGAGAGGATTCACTGAAGAAGACGAAAACCTTTTTAGAGGAACAAGGGTATGATCATGTCGAAATAAAATTGTATGAAGGACGTCGTCACGAATTATTGAATGAGACGAATAAGTTAGAAGTTTATGAAGATATTTTAAAATTTATCTGTAAAGATTGATATTTCTTTACAGATGATTGGTTTATCTTGCTAAAATATTACTTTTATGATATTATTTTAGTGGTGGTTATTATGAAATATAATAAAAAAGATGCCGAAGATTTAATCAAAAAAAAGTTGAATAACGAAAGTTTTCTCACTTATAAAGAAATTGCGGATATTACTGGATATCATCCTAAATATATTTTAAAACTAAAAAAAGAGATTCTAAATGGAGAATTTCATTTGGAACATGGAAACAAAAATCGTATTCCTGCTAATCGGATGAGTAGAGAAGAAGAGATGAAGATCGTAAGTCTTTATCGTCGTTCCAATTCCAGTATTCGTAAGTTTTGTAAATTCTATAATCGAAGAAGTTATTCTTGTATCTATAATGTATTAAAAAAACATGGCTTGATTGATTAGTCATGTTTTTCTTTGTAAGTAAAAGGGATAGTGATTTTATAAGTTCCATTTTTGTCTTGTCTAGTTAATATAATGTAGTAGAGTCCATTCTGATTGATATAAGTGGAAAAATTAGGTTTCTCTATACCAGAATAAAGGATTTCTCCATGGTAGGAAATTTGATATTGATATTGCTTTTTAGGAAGCGGAATAGTATGAATGGATGGAATTGTTAAGTTACATGCCATTTCTTTCCCACTTTCGTTTTCACAATGATATTCTTGTACTTCGATATCATCTAGGTCAGCAAGGAAAATCGCTTCCTCTTCCTCGACTGAATAGTAATCTTCCCACTCAGAATGAATTTTTAAAAGAAAAGGAATAATGGTATTCGTCTCTTCTTCTAAAATACTAAATTCTGTGTTTTTACCATTGATTTTGACTTCGTAATAATGATAGTAACGATATTTTGGAATTGTAAATTCACCAATGACAGAACGAATCGTGAGTAGCGATAAAATAATCATCAAGAGAATGAAAAAGCAGGATTTTAGGAAAGAAGAAAGTGACGATTTTGCTAATTCACCAGCTTCACTTCCCATTTCATATCGGACATTAGTTAAATCAGTTCGAATTTCTTCTCGATTTTTATATAGTTTCATATCCACCTCTTATTTTAATGAAATTATATCATAGTGTCTTATTTTGTCAAATAATATCCATTCTAATTTTTCTATTTCTTAATATAGTTTAAGTATAGGAGGACAATCTATGGAACGATTAAAAATAGGACTTACGAATAAAGAAGTAGAAGAGAATCGTAAAAAATATGGATCAAATGCTATCACCGCTAAAAAGCAAGAAGGATTTTTTCATTTACTCTTAGAATCACTTGGGGATCCTATTATCAAGATCTTGTTGATCGCGCTCGCAATTAAAACGGTGTTTTTACTAAAAGATTTTGATTGGTTTGAAACGATTGGAATCGTAATTGCTATTTTCTTAGCATCCTTTATTTCGACAGTATCTGAATATGGTAGTGAAAAGGCATTCAAACGATTACAAGAAGAGACTTCTAAGATCAAATGTCGTGTTTTACGTAATGGTAAGATTGTCGAAGTTTCGATCGATGAGATTGTCGTAGACGATATTGTATTATTAGATTCGGGTGATAAGATACCAGCAGATGGTATTATTGTAGAGGGAGAATTAAATGTTGATGAGTCATCTTTGAATGGAGAGACAAAAGAACAACACAAGGAGACATGGAGAGGTGGTGCGATTACCGAAAAAAATAGCGTATTTCGGGGGACCGTTGTCTATTCGAAACGAGCGAAGATGAAGGTCACAAAGGTTGGTGATCAAACGTTCTATGGGAAATTATCGAAAGAATTACAAGAAAAACAGCCGGAAAGTCCCTTACGATTACGTTTACGCGGCCTTGCCAATGTCATCAGTAAGATTGGTTATGTAGGAGCTGTTTTAGTAAGTCTATCCTATTTATTTTATAGTGTTGTCATGATGAATCATTTTGATTTAGAGCTTATCATGGAAACACTTACCAATTTTCCTTTGATGTTAGGTCATATTTTATATGCGTTGACACTATCCGTTACCATTATTGTGGTAGCAGTTCCAGAGGGTCTTCCCATGATGATTACCTTAGTGTTATCCTCCAATATGAAACGCATGTTAAAAGATCATGTATTAGTACGCAAGTTGATGGGAATTGAAACGGCAGGTAGTATCAATATTTTATTTACCGATAAAACAGGGACACTTACGAAGGGAAAATTGGAAGTGGTGTCAGTTATGGGTGGAGATAAGGAATCCTATAAAAAGGAAAAAGAGCTAGAAAAATATCCACGTTTTCATGAATTAGTAAAATTATCGATGCTTTATAACAATGGAAGTACTTTTAATGAACAAAGACATGCGATTGGAGGGAATATTACCGATCGAGCTATTTTAGAATTTATTAAAAGTGATCCTAAAATGAATTATCAGATTAAAAATAGTCTCCCTTTCGATAGCAAAAATAAATATTCGAAAACGACTGTTGATGGTCCGAAAAAATTGACTTTAATCAAAGGAGCGCCTGAGAAGATTTTGCCATTTTGTACGGAATATTATCGGAAAGATGGCACGAAGGCTGGTTTGATTGGTAAGCGTGAAATTGAACGTCTAATCAAACAAGCGACAATGAAAGGAATTCGCGTTTTAGTCCTAGCAACTAGTGAATACGATACTACTTATTTTCGTAATTTAACCTTAGTAGGAATCGTTTATATCAAAGATGATGTCCGTAAAGAGGCCAAAGAAGGTGTCAAATTAGTAGAAAGCGCTCATATTCAAACCGTTATGATTACGGGAGATAATAAAGATACAGCCAGTGCGATTGCGAAAGAAGTTGGATTATTAAATATATCAGATGCTTTAATTTTAACCTCTGATGAGATGAATCAAAAAAGTGATGAAGAATTGAAGCAACTTTTACCACGTTTGCGAGTTGTCGCCAGATCTTTACCACAAGATAAAAGTAGGCTGATACGACTTTCTCAAGAATGTGATTTAGTAGTAGGTATGACAGGAGATGGTGTGAACGATGCGCCAGCTCTAAAAAAGGCTGATGTTGGATTTGCGATGGGAAGTGGAACAGAAGTGGCGAAAGAAGCGAGTGATGTCGTGATTCTGGATGACAATTTCTTATCGATTTCTAAAGCTATCTTATTTGGAAGAACTATTTTTAAAAGCATTCGTAAATTTATTATTCTTCAACTTACCATCAATTGTTGTGCGATCGGTTTATCGATTATAGGTCCGTTCATAGGCATTGGAGCTCCTGTTACCGTAATTCAGATGTTATGGATCAATATGGTGATGGATACTTTAGCCGGATTAGCGTTCGCATTTGAGCCACCACTCAAAGAATATATGAAAGAAAAACCAAAGAAAAAAGAAGAACCAATCATGAATAAATATATGATGCACGAAATTATTTTTACCGGTGCTTATTCCTGTCTACTATGTATTTTGTTTTTAAAACTTCCTATTATGAAAACTTTTTATCGTAGTTCTCCGAATGATGAATATTTAATGACTGCCTTCTTTGCCCTCTTCATCTTTATCGATATTTTCAATAGTTTGAATGCTAGGACCCATCGTTTACATATTTTTGCCAATATCTTTAAAAACAAAGTATTTATTTTTGTTATGATCTTTATTATCAGTGTTCAAATCTTATTGATTTACTATGGTGGATCGTTGTTTAGAACTTCTGGTTTAACGTTAAGAGAGTTACTTTTCACCATTTTATTAGCAGCTACTGTTATACCAGTGGATTGGCTTAGAAAAATTACTCTGCGCCTACAAGGAGTAAAGGGAGGTGTTTAATTTTCTTTTAAAAAGGAATATGGTATAATAAATACAGGAAGTGAGAGTATGAAATATCGTTTTTATCATATGAAAAAATGGATACCAATCTTATTATCTGGCATGTTATTGACCAGTATGACTGGATGTAGTACGAAAGAACAAGAAGTAGAAATCGTAACATCACCAGCTTCTGAAGAGGTATCCGAAGAAGAAAAAGGAGAAATGATTTTGAATAAATTGGAAGAATTAGAAGAGCAAGTAGTAACCTTTTTGAACAGTGAAGACTTTGAGAAAGGAAAAGATAAAGCAGCGGAAATTTCATTTGCTGTAATTGACTTTATTTTCTACGACAAAGAAATCAATGGTCTTCGTTTTCGCGATATACCAGAAAAAATAAAATATCAAGTTGTTAGAATAGGGCAAAATATCGACCAAATGATCGAAGCAAAATATCCTGATTATAAAAATGAAATAAAAGAACAAGCGAAGGAGACAGGAACGACGATTTCCGATCAGTATCACAATTTAACGGAATATTTAGAAGGTAAATTGGAAGAGCAAGTGGGTACTGAAAAAGTAGAAGAGTTAAAAACATATTGTGAGAAAGCTTCTCAAAAAGCGAGAGATGGATTGAACTTTATCATCGAAAAGGGAAGCGATGCGTACGATCACCTGGAAGAACAATATGGCGATGACGTAAGAGGTGCTTATACGAAAATGAAAGAATATGCGAAAGAAAAAGTAGGTAATTTATCGAATTGGTATCAAAATAAAAAAGAAGAATATGGAAAAGAATAAGCATTGTAATCATACAGTAAACATGGTATGATATTATTATGAGGTGTAGAAATGGCGAAGTTTTGTAAGAATTGTGGAAACAAATTAGAGGAAGGACAACAAGTTTGTTTAAATTGTGGTTTCTTAGTCGATGAAGAAAAGACCAAAAAAGAAACGACTTCACAAACGGTCAGTGGTAGAAAATCGAAGATTGCTGCTGGTATATTGGCTCTATTTATGGGAAGTCTTGGAATTCATAATTTCTATTTGG
>CALVRE010000016.1 GCA_944358455.1 uncultured Bacilli bacterium
TAGAAATAATGATAAAATAATTCCGAAAGGAAGACTTTTATGGTAGAAAATAAATTTGAATTAGTTTCTGCATATAAACCGAGTGGAGATCAGCCAGAAGCAATTAAAGAATTAGTAACAGGAATCAAAGAAGGAAAAAGAGATCAAGTTTTATTAGGTGCGACAGGAACTGGAAAAACTTTTACAATTGCCAATGTTATAAAAGAAGTAAATAAACCTACATTAGTTCTTGCTCATAATAAAACGTTGGCAGGACAACTTTATGGAGAATTAAAAGAGTTATTTCCGAATAATCATGTTGAGTATTTTGTCTCTTACTATGATTATTATCAACCGGAAGCTTATGTTGCTAAAACCGATACCTATATTGAAAAAGATGCATCGATTAATGATGAAATTGATGAATTACGTCATTCTGCTACCTCTTCCCTACTAAAATACAAAGATGTGATTGTTGTTGCATCGGTATCTTGTATTTATGGAATTGGAGAAATTGATGAATATCGTAAAAAGATGTTGACGATCAATGTTGGAGAACAGGTAGAACGTAATGATATTATGACGAAATTAATAGAAATGTTATATGAACGGAATAACATGGATTTAAAACGTGGCACATTTCGCGTTCGTGGTGATGTTTTAGAACTTGTTCCGGCAAATCAACACGGGAAAGGAATTCGAATTGAATTCTTTGGTGATGAAGTCGATCGAATTAGTGAATTTGATACTTTGACAGGAGCTATTTTAAATGATAAAAAATCGATATCAATCTTCCCTGCTTCTCACTTTGTTACAAGCGAAGACAAACTAAAATTAGCAATCGCTAATATCAGAGAAGAATTGAAAGAACGACTTGCTTATTTCAAAGAAAATAATAAATTATTAGAATATCAAAGATTGATGGAAAGAACCAACTACGATCTCGAAATGTTAGAAGAAACAGGCTTTTGTCGAGGTGTTGAAAATTACTCTCGTCCCCTTGCCTTAAAACCACCTGGAGCGACTCCTACGACGTTGATTGATTTTTTTGGTGATGATTATTTAATGGTGATTGATGAATCCCATGTTACGATTCCTCAGGTTCGCGGAATGTACAATGGAGATCAAGCCCGTAAAAGTGTATTAGTAGATTATGGTTTTCGCTTGCCGAGCGCAAAAGATAATCGACCTCTTAAATTTGATGAATTTGAACAAAAAATTCATCAAGTTATTTATGTTTCTGCAACACCTGGAGATTATGAATTAGAGAAAACAAATCATCAGTTTGTAGAACAAATTATCCGTCCAACTGGTCTTTTAGATCCTACAATCGAAGTAAAATCAACGAAAGGTCAAATTGATGATTTAGTGGAACAAATTCATAATCAGAAAGAGAAAAACGAACGTACGTTGATCACTACTTTAACGATTCGTATGGCTGAGGAATTAACGACTTATCTAAAAAAATTAGATATCAAAGTTGCTTATCTTCATAGTGAAATTAAAACTCTAGAAAGACTTCGTATCATCCGTGATTTACGTTTAGGAAAATATGATGTCGTGGTAGGAATTAACTTATTACGTGAAGGAATTGATATTCCGGAAGTTAGTTTAATAGTGATTATGGATGCTGATAAACAAGGCTTTTTGCGAAGTGAGCGTAGTTTAATTCAAACGATTGGACGAGCTGCACGTAATAGTAATGGTCGTGTTATTATGTATGCGGATCAAATCAGTGAATCGATGGAATACGCGATTAAAGAAACGGAGCGTCGTCGTAGCATTCAAGAAAAATATAATAAAGAACATGGTATTGTTCCAAAGACGATCATGAAAGAAATTCGTGAATTGATCTCTAATAATCAAGAAGTAGAAGAACGCGAACCAGAAAAAATGTCTAAGAAAGATCGTGAACTCTTGATGCTCAATATCGAAAACGAAATGAAAAATGCTGCTAAAAATCTTGATTTTGAACGTGCGATGGAACTTCGCGATGTACTGTTCGAATTACGAGGAGAAAAATAAGTGCATTTTAAAAAGATTTATGTAGAAATTACCAATATTTGTAATAAAAATTGTTCTTTTTGTTCGAATGATACGAAGAAGAAACAAGAGATGACGATTCCTCAATTTGAACATATTTTAAAAGAAATTAAACCGTATACGAATTATCTTTATCTACATGTGAAAGGAGAACCCCTACTCCACAGTCATTTGAAGGAAATTTTAAATTTGTGTACTAAATACGATATGCAGGTAAATGTTACGACGAATGGAACATTATTATCAAAACAACAAGAAATTTTACTTACAAGTCCATGTATTCGCCAGATTAATATTTCTCTTCATAGTTTTGATTCAGAAATTCAGTATATCGAAAATATTTTATCTTTTACAGAACGCGCATTAAAAGAAACTTCTATGTACATAAATTATCGTTTTTGGGCTTTACAAAATGGAACATTAACTCCTAAAAATAAAGCCTTACTACGACAGATTGAGTCTTTTTATCACGTTGATTTAAGTGAAATAATGGATCAAAAAAGACAGTTAACGATCAAAAATCGTTTGTTTCTATCGAAAGGAGATTTATTTGATTGGCCTAGTTTAAATCTACCTTATGTTGGAAAAGTTGGATATTGTTTAGGTTTAAAAAATCATGTAGGAATTTTAGTGGATGGAACAGTTATTCCATGCTGTTTAGATAGTTCTGGAAAAAATGACTTGGGAAATATTTTTCAAGATTCCTTTTCCTCTATTATCACCTCTCAAAAAGCAGAAAGTATTCGCAAAGGATTTGAAGATAATAAAATGATTGCTCCTCTATGCCAACATTGCTCCTACCGTAACATTTTTAAGAGAGAATAAAATTCTCTTTTTTTGTCGTTTCTCGTCATGTTATTCTTGTAAATTTCATTGAAAAAGGATTTTCCTCATGTTATAATTAAATAATGGAGATGGTTATATGCAAGTGGTTATTGTAAACGAAAAAAGTAAGAAGAAACGACTAAATAAAATCCTTGAATGGCTAATTTATATGGTGGGATATGCGATTGTATTAATTTGTGTATCAGTGTTGTTTAAAAAGACCATTTATATCGATCCATCTTGTTTTGGATTATGGGGACTGATTGCTGCTATTATCATCTACATTTTAAATAAAACGATAAAACCAATTCTAGTATGGTTAACACTTCCTATTACCGCTCTTACATTAGGTTTGTTTTATCCATTTATCAATGTTTTTATTTTAAAAGTTGTCGATTTTATTTTACAGGATCATTTTGTTATTGATGGCTTCTTAATGTCTTTTGTTGTGGCATGCATGATTTCTCTTATGAATGCATTGATGGAAACGTTAATTATCGAACCAATTTTAAGGAGGGTGAAATAATATGAATCCTATTATGTTAGATTTGGGAATTATTTCCATTCATTGGTATTCTTTTCTTATTTTTATTGCTTTAATTATAGGTGGATGGATGGTAATTAGAGAAGCTAAAAAATGGAACATTAGTGAAGATTTTATTATTAATTTAGCATTTTATTTAATCCCCATCTCACTAATTGGTGCCCGTCTGTACTTTGTAGTATTTCACTGGGACTATTATAGCCAAAATCTTTTGGAGATCTTCGAAGTTTGGAAAGGTGGATTAGCGATTCATGGAGCCTTACTATTTGGACTATTGTTCGTTTTGTTTTATTGTAAAAAGCATAAAATTCACACCTTACGTCTATTAGATATTATTGTCGTAAGTCTTCTTCTAGGACAAGCCATTGGTAGATGGGGTAACTTTATTAATCAAGAAGCTTTTGGACCTGCTACTACCCTATCCTTCTTAGAAAGTCTTCATTTACCTCAATTTATTATCGATGGTATGTATATTGGAGGAACTTATTATCAGCCGACTTTTTTATATGAGTCATTGTGGTGTATCATAGGTTTTATTGCTATTTTATTTATTCGTCGTATGAAATATATTAAAACGGGACAAATTACAGCTTTTTATTTAGTTTGGTATGGAATTGGTCGTTTCTTTATCGAAGGACTTCGTACGGATAGTTTGATGTTAGGACCACTAAAAATGGCTCAAGTGGTATCCATTATGATGATATTAGCAGGAATTATTTTATTTTTTATAAGAAATCGTGGTTCTCGTTTTCAAAATCGTTATAATGATAAGGAGAATATTGAAAATGGAACACTTTGATTGTATTGTGATAGGTGCTGGTGTAAGCGGGATGACCGCTGCTATCTATTTAAAAAGAAGTAATTTAAATGTTTTATTACTTGAAAAAAGCGCACCTGGAGGACAGATTAATCGAACGGCATCAATTGAAAATTATCCAGGATTCCAATCGATTGATGGCCCTACTCTAGCAATGAATATATATGAACAGGTACAGAACTTAAAAATAGATTATCGTTATGGAAATGTCGAGAGTGTACGTGAAGAACATAATGATAAAATTGTGAAAACAGATATGGGAGTATTTAAAGCAAATACTGTGATCATAGCAACTGGACGAACTCCACGAGAATTGGGACTTGAAAACGAAAAACCATTGACAGGTCGTGGTGTTAGTTGGTGTGCGATTTGTGACGGACCATTATATCGTGATAAAATAGTTGCGGTTGTAGGTGGTGGAAATAGTGCTATTGAAGAAGCACTCTATTTATCTTCTATTTGTAAGAAAGTGATGATCATTCACCGTCGTAGCGAATTACGTGCCGATCCTATCCTACAAGAGCATTTAAAAAATAAGAAAAACGTAGAATTTTACTATAATTGTGTAGTAAGCACATTAAACGAAAAAGATGGTCGTCTATCATCCATTATTGTCGATCATAAAGGAAATTCCGAAGAATTAAAAGTAGATGGATTATTCATCTATATTGGGTTTGAACCAGATACCAAATTTTTAAAAGAACTTGATCTTAAAATGGATGAAGATTATATTGTTGTTGATTCTAACATGGCTACTTCCCTACCTGGTATTTATGCATGTGGTGATGTTGTGAAAAAAGAAGTGTATCAAATTACAACGGCTGTAGGAGAAGGAGCGATCGCTGCATTGTCTGTCAAAAAAGAGTTTGAACGATAAAATGTTATATCAGTAAAATTTTTGAAATATACCATAAAAATAAATAAATGAAAAAGAGAAATTAGAAATTGGTTTAACATAGATAAACCTTCCTATTTTCTCTTTTTTATACGATGAAATGTATTATTTTATGTCATCGATCCATACTTTGTTTAGTAAATGGTAAACTTTGACCTTTTTTGGTATAAATTTTAATAGTACATAATTTTTACTATTTAATCCCTCCGGAAAAATATCTTCTGAAAATTCAACATGATTATGTACTTGTTCAATAATTTGAAATTTTCCAAAGAAAGTTAATCCTGTATATTCAAATGGATCGAAGCAATAAATACAACCATTTGGATTATGCTTGATATTTTCTATTTTATCGGTCTCTTCATTGGTAGAAAAATAAAATTCTTTTATTCCATTGTGTTTTAATTTGATTAGTACACTTAAATCGGGATATCCATCTTGATTGATCGTTCCAATTACATAGTGATGATTTTTTTTTGCTAATTCAAAAGCAACTCTTTCTGCTTCTTGTTTATTCATAAATTCACCTCATTATTAAATTAACCAAAACTTATTTTCTTATTCCATTTATAATTGGTTTACAACGGATTTTATAAAGTAGGTATCAAAACAGTTTCAATTATAGTATAATATAATTGGGTGATTATATGCGAAAAAAAATTGTGGTTCTCGGTGGTGGAACGGGAATGTCTACGCTACTACGAGGATTAAAACAATTTCCTTTAGATATTACAGCAGTTGTATCGGTTAGTGACGATGGGAGAAGTACCGGAAGATTAAGAGAAGAATTTAAAACTCCCGCAGTAGGAGATATTAGACAAGTATTAGTAGCATTATCTGAGGTAGAACCATTGGTAGAAAAATTACTAAATTATCGCTTCGAGACGACAAGTGATTTGAATGGTCATGCGGTTGGAAATCTTCTTTTAACGGCGATGGCAAACATAAGTGGGAATATGTCAGATGGTATTGAATCGATCGGAAAAATTTTAAATTTAAAGGGTCGTGTCTTGCCATTAACGGAAGATAATGTTATATTAATGGGCGAGATGGCAGATGGTGAAATCATCGAAGGAGAACATAATATTACGGAAGCAAATAAAGATATTAAGCATGTCTTTTATAAAGAAACGCCAGTTATTCTTCCGGAAGTAATAAGAAGAATCGAAGAGGCCGATCTCATTATCTTAAGTATGGGAAGTTTATTTACTAGTATTATTCCCAATTTGATTTCCGATGATATCAGAAAAGCTTTAGCAAACAGTAATGCCAAAATTATGTATGTTTGTAATATGATGACACAACCAGGGGAAACCGAACATTTTAATGTAAGTCATCATATAAGAGTTCTAAATGAATATTTAGGAACGAGAAAAGTAGATATTGTGATTGCAAATACTGGAAAAATAGATCAGGAATTGATTGATAAATATGCATCTTTAGAGCAAAAGGATCCAGTTTTCTTAGATATCGAAAATTTAAAGAAATTAAAGGTTCAAATTATTGAGGATGACTTTGTTATGATCGATAATGGAGCCCTTCGTCATAATGCAATGAAGTTGGCATTTCATATTTTTTCTAGTCTTATATAAGTGGGTGAAATTATGTCTTTTACAAGCATTGTAAAAAATGAAGTAAGTAAATTGGAGACGATTGATTCGGAAAATATTTCAGAGTTATCTGCACTTGTGAGAAATATTGGGACTTATGGCGACTCGATTAAAATCACGACAGAAAATGCTAGCGTAGCGCGTCGAATCTATGCATTAGTAAAAGATATATATGATATTTCGTCAAAAGTATCGGTACGAAAAGGATATAATTTTAACCGTAATTTATTTTATGTGTTAGAAATAAAACAAAAATGTGATTTGATTTTAAATGATTTATCTATTTTAGATGAAGGAATTTATCTTTCTGTTCCTAAAAATTATGTGGTCGATGATAGTGAACTTACAAGAGCTTATCTACGTGGATTATTTCTCGCAGTTGGTAGTGTCAATGATCCGAAAAAATCTCGTTATCATTTAGAATTTTTAGTCGATGATGAAGAATATGCGAAATTTATTTCTGGTCTTTTAAATCGCTTTGATTTGAATAGTAAGGTTTTAAAGCGCGATTTAAAGTATATGATCTATGTAAAAGAAGCAGAAAAAATTGGTGATTTCTTACGTATTATCGATGCCAGTAATGCGGTTATGTATTATGAAGACATTCGAATTTATCGCGACCATAAAAATATGACGAATCGATTAAATAATTGCGAACAAGCGAATGTTGATAAAATGATCCACACGGCTCGAGAACAGATTAAAGAAATCGAACTTTTAGAAAAGGCTGATGTTTTTGAATTATTAGATGAAAAAGTAAAAGAGGTTGCTTATTACCGAAAAAAATATCCGGAAGTATCTCTCACAGAGTTAAGTGAAATCATCAGTATGGAGACAGGTGTGACGATAACGAAGTCGGGACTGCATCATCGTTTCAAAAAAATCAAAGAACTTGCAAATAAAATAAAAGAAAAAGGAAGTTCAGATTGAATTTCCTTTTCTCTTAATCGAAAGATTTATACAAGACAAATAACAAGATTTATAGTATAATATTATTACGTGATGAGGTGAAGCTATGGCTGAAATTTGGGAACAACTAACAAAAGAAATAAAAAAACATGATCATATTATTATTATGGCCCATAAAGATATTGATTTTGATGCTTTAGGTAGCTCTTTATGTTTTTATCAGATCGTGGAATCATTTGGTAAAAAAGTATCGCTATTTTTAGAAAAGCGCCAAGAAGAACATGACAATCCCGGAATTAGTAAGGCACTTTCTAAAATTGCTCATTTGAATATTCATATTATCTATCCAAATCATTATAAGGAATATATTGATGAAAATACTTTGTTGGTAATTTTAGATACCCATAAAATAGATCGTGTCGTATGTCCACATTTATTAGATCTCGTAAAAGATAAAGCTGTAATCGATCACCATGTAAAAGGAAGTCATTACATTAAAGATACCGTCTTTAGTTATATGAATTCTGGTTTATCTAGTATTAATGAATTTATGGTTGGATATTTAAAATATCTTGAAAAAACAGTTGATCCAATGGTAGCGACTATTATGCTGACTGGAATTGAAATCGATACGAACAACTTTCATATTAAAACGACCGAGTTAACGTATGAAGCAGCTGCTTTTTTGATGCATATTGGTGCTGATAACATTGAAAAATTGGAACTTTTAAAAGAAAATAAAGATGATTATTTAAAACGTTTAGATTTTGTTAAGAAGAGTGAAATGATCAATGATAATATGGCTCTTTGTATCTTGGATGATACGATTGTTTTACCGAAAGATCTGGCCATTATTTCAGAGTCACTTTTACTATTTGATAATGTTGATGCGGCGTTTACCATCGGTCGAACCGATGAAAAAGTAATTAGTATCAGTGCACGTTCGATTGGTAAAATCGATGTGGAAGAATATATGAAAGCGTTAGGAGGCGGTGGGCATCTGACGGATGCTGCCTGTCAATTAGAAAATATTTCATTAAAAGAAGCAAAGCAAGAACTTTTACAAGTAATTAAGAGGTGAAAAAATGAAAGTAATTTTTATAAAAGATGTCAAAGGACAAGGAAAAAAAGGGGATATCAAGACCGTTAAAGATGGATACGGAATGAACTTTCTCATTAAAAATGGGTATGCTGTATTAGCTACTGAAGGAAGTGTAGAGCGATTAAATAAAGAAAATAGTGAACGTGCTCTAGAAGAAAATTTGCTTATTAAAGAAATGCAAGATGTAAAGAAACAATTAGAGAAAAAACCTTTGCGTTTCTTTGTTACGACCGGCAAAGAAGATCGTGTTTTTGGTTCGATTAGTTCTAAGCAGATTGCGAATGAATTAAAGAAACAAGGCTATGATATTGATAAGAAAAAAATAAAGATTGATGGAGAAATTGCTAGTTTAGGATTTCATAATGTTGATGTAGAGCTACATAAACAAGTAATTGCGCATGTGAAAGTTGAATTGATAAAAGAGAAGTAGGTGAATTTATGGCAGAAAAAGTAATGCCACATAACTTGGAAGCAGAACAATCGGTACTAGGATCGATGTTCTTATCGAAATATGCGGTCCAAAAAGCGATGGAGTCGCTTACAAAAGATGTATTTTATTTAGAAGCTAATGGTATTATTTTTGAAGCTATTAGTAATTTAGTAGAAAAAGGAACACCGATCGATATTACGACTGTTACTGCAGAATTAGATAATAAAAAAGTGTTGAAACAAGTGGGGGATGTCGAATATTTAGCAGAAGTAGTCAATGTCGTACCAAGCGCTGCTAATGTCGACGAATATATTCGTATTATCGAAGATTGTGCCATTCGTCGCAGGTTGATCGAAGAAGCAACGAAGATTGCAACCGATGGTTATCAATCAACGGACAATCTATCGGATTTGTTAGATAGTGCCGAAAGAAGAATGTTGAACGTTGTAAAGACAAGGAAAGGTACAGAATTTCGTAAAATTCAAGATGTCCTTTTTAAAACCCAATCTGACTTAGAAAAACTAGCTCAAAATAAAGGTGAAATTACAGGTGTTGCTTCAGGCTTTTACGATTTGGATAAACTGACATCTGGATTTCATGCCAATGAGTTAATTATTGTAGCAGCCCGTCCTGGTATGGGAAAGACAGCGTTTGCTTTAAATTTAGCGACGAATATTGCGAATAGCAGTAAAAAGGCAGTTGCGTTATTTAATATGGAAATGGGTGCTGAACAATTAGCAAATCGTATGATTTCTTCGGTTGGACAAATCGATGGAAATAAATTAAGAAGTGGACGTTTGGAACATAATGACTGGAAACGTGTCAATGAGGCGATTAGTCGATTAGCAGATACAAAGATTTTTATGGATGATACTCCAGGTATGACAATTGGAGAAATTCGTGCCAAATGTAGACGTCTTCATAGTGAACAAAACGGTTTGGCCGTTATTATCATCGATTATTTACAACTCATTAGTGGATCTTCTCGCTATGCTGGGAATCGTCAACAAGATGTAGCAGAAATTTCAAGGTCTCTCAAAACATTAGCAATGGAGTTAGAAGTGCCAGTAATTGCTCTTGCTCAACTTTCTCGTAGTGTGGAAGGTAGGGATGATAAGCGTCCTCTTCTCAGCGATTTGCGTGAATCTGGTTCGATCGAACAAGATGCCGATATTGTTGCTTTCTTGTATCGAGAAAGCTATTATTCGAAAGAAAGTACGGAAGATCCAAATGCTAACAAAAGTGAACTGATCATTGCAAAACATCGTAATGGTCCAACTGCCACGATTGATTTAATCTTTAAAGGCAATACTAGTACATTTGTCAATTATGTGAGTGATTATGGAGAAGGAATGTAGGTGAAAAGATGAAGAAAGCCTCGATAATAATTGTTGTTTTATTGTTAACAGTAGTTACTTTTCTTCTTGGTTTTAATACCTCAAATGGAAAAGAACCTCAAACATATTATCAAGTATATTTGGATGATCAAATATTAGGAGTCATCAATTCGGAAGAAGAATTAAACAACTATATTGATAAAGAAGGAGATGCATATAAAGAACAATATGGTGTTGAAAATGTATATGCACCGACTGGATTACAAATAAAAAAAATGTCCACTTATCACGACCAGGTAGATGATGTAGAAGATGTTTATAAAAAAATATCAGAGACCAGTCCATTCACGATCAAAGGTTATCAATTATCGATTAAAAGTGAAGATGAAACAATTAAGATTTATGTAACAGATGAACAAATATTTCAAGATGCTGTTATAGAGACGATCAAAACGTTTATTGGAACAGAAGAATATACGATGTATATGGATGGTACGCAACCAGTTATTGAAACAACGGGAACTAATATTGAAAACATTTATGTAGAAGAAGAAATGACGATTAAAGAAATGAATATTCCGGTAACAGAAACAATTTATACTAATGTTCAAGATTTAGCGAAATATTTATTATTTGGTACTTTGGAACCGCAACGAACTTATATTGTTCAAGTGGGGGATACAATCGAAAGAGTCGCACTTAATAATCAGATCAGTGTCGAAGAATTCCTCATTTCCAATCCACAGTTTAAAAGCGAAAGTAATCTTCTCTTTCCAGGGCAAGAAGTAACAATTGGAATGACAGATCCTAAAATTAGTGTTGTTAAAGAAGAACACGTAATCGAGGATGTAGCAAGTCAATATCGTACGGAAGAAATTCATGATGAGACGTTAGTAATTGGGGATGAAGTTGTCACACAAGAAGGTGTAGATGGTATTATTCGCGTTAACCAAATGGTGAAAAGTATCAATGGAACGATTGTTTATGTCGATCCAATTAGTACCGAAGAAATAAAACCAGCCGTCAATCGCATTGTCCGAATTGGAACTAAATATGTAAGTGGTGTCGGAAGCACAACCAACTGGGTATGGCCTACGAATAGTGGATGGACAATTTCATCATCGTATGGATACCGTATTGATCCATTCGATGGAACGCGTTCTTTCCATGGAGCCTTAGATATTGCCGGAACCGGATATAATTCTCCGATTTATGCAGCTACAAATGGTGTGGTAATGAGAGCAAGTTATAGTAGTACAAATGGATATTATGTGATTATCAATCATAATAACGGATATTATACTCAATATGCCCATATGATTCGAATGCCATCTGTATCAGAAGGTCAAATAGTAGAACGTGGTCAAGTAATTGGATACGTTGGTTCGACAGGAGCTGCTACAGGTCCACACGTCCATTTTGAAGTATGGGTAGGACGTCCATATAACGGAGGATATCGTATTAATCCATATACGATGTATTAATATGAAACTATCTGTATTAGCAAGTGGTTCAAAAGGGAATAGTACCTATATCGAAACGAAGGAAAATCGTATTCTAGTCGATCTAGGTACTTCTTCTTTATATGTAGAAAAAAAGTTAAAAAAAATTGGCATTGATCCCCATACAATCAATAGTATCTTTTTAACTCACACGCACATTGACCATATAAGTGGATTAAAAGTTTTCTTAAAGAAGTATCAACCAACTATTTTTTTAACTCGAAAAATGTATGAAGAATTGGTGACTACTATCGATATTCCCAATTATTATTTGATTGAAGAAGATACCGTTTTTAATGATTTAACCATTCATGTATTTAAAACTTCTCATGATGTCAGCGATTCGAATGGTTATATCTTTGAAAGTGATGGAAAGAGTATTGTCTATATTACTGATACTGGCTATATCAATCGTAAACATTTTGATAAATTAAAAAATAAGAATTATTATGTCATGGAAAGTAACCATGATATTGAACTTTTGATGAATGGAAAATATCCTTATCATTTAAAACAACGTATATTAGGAGATCGAGGACATCTTTCAAACAAAGATTGCGCGAAATATTTATCATCTTTTATTGGTGAACAAACAGAAGGCATCATTTTGATTCATTTAAGTCATGAAAATAATCGCGAAGAAGTAGCTCTTCAGACATTGGAAGAAACGCTAGAAAGAAATAATCAACACATCGATCACATCATCATATCAAAACAAGATGAAAATACGGAGTTGGTAGAAGTATGATTAAAATTATATGTATTGGTAAAATCAAAGAGAAATATTGGAAAGAAGCGATCGATGAATATCAAAAACGTCTTTCGAAATATACGAAAATAGAAATCGTCGAAGGAAACGATTATGCGCTGGCATCACCAGAAATCAATCGTAAAAAAGAAAAAGAATTCATCTTAAAAAATATCGATTCGAAAGATTTTGTGATCACGCTAGAGATAGAAGGACATCCATATAGTTCAGTTGATTTTGCAACGGAATTAGAGAGAATAGAAATGATAAATTCGAATCTTGTCTTTATAATTGGCGGGTCTGATGGTATTGATGAAGAGATCAAAAAACGAAGCAACCAAGCTATTTCATTTTCCAAAATGACCTTTCCGCATCAACTGTTTCGAGTTCTCTTATTAGAGCAAATTTATCGCGCATATAAAATAAGAAATCATGAAACCTATCATAAATAATGTATAAAAATAAGAAAAGTCGCTCACAAAAGAATAGAGGAGCGATTTTTTATGAGAAAAATGATAATTAGCTGTGTTGCGATTCTATTATTATATGGTCTACTTAGCAATATGACAGCAAGTGCAAAAATGATTCCCGATGAAGCAATTCGTTTACGTGTCATTCCTAATAGTAATTCTGAATATGATCAAGCAATCAAAGGAAAAGTAAAAGATTCTTTGCAAGGGAGTATGTATGAACTATTAAAAGATACAAAAGGGGTAGAAGATGCGCGAAGTGTCATTATTTCCCATTTACCTCTTATTGATGAGCGAATTGAAAATGTTTTAAAAGAGGAAGGTTATACAGCTGGTTATACGTTGGATTATGGCTATCATTATTTTCCTGAAAAACAGTTTGAAGGCATTTCATATGAAGAAGGAGAGTACGAATCTCTATTAGTAACGTTAGGAGAGGGTAAGGGAGATAATTGGTGGTGTGTTCTTTTTCCACCTCTTTGTTTAATAGAAGCAGAAGAAAGTGATACAGTCGAATATAAGTTCTTTTTACAAGAATTAATGGAAAAATATTTATAATAAAGAAGGTAGACACTCTATCTTTTTTTGTTTGGTTGAGAAAAATAAAAAAACAATGTATAATGTTAAAGAAGCGCAAAATAGAATGGATGTGACCAAATGAAGAAAAATAATTTTATACAAGGAGCTTTTATTGCTACCTTCGGAATTGTAGCTAGTAAAATACTTGGTATTTTATATGTTGTGCCCTTTCATCAAATCATTGGAGAACAGGGAGGGGCTCTTTACGGATATGCATATAATTTATATAACTTATTTTTATCGATATCTACGATTGGATTGCCGCTTGCTGTTAGTAAGTTAGTCAGTGAATATAATGCATTGGGTTATTATCAATCAAAAGAAAAAGCATATCGGTTAGCAATGCGTGTCATTTCGATTATGTCGGTTGTAGCATTTTTAATTCTTTTTATTTTTGCGCCTTATCTTGCAAGAGCGATCATGGGGGATATTACTGGTGGAAATACAGTCAGTGATATTACGTTCGTCGTACGAATTGCTTCCTTAGCGATTGTTTTTGTTGCTGCGCTTAGTGTCGTAAGAGGATATTTACAAGGTCATAAATTCATTACTCCTTCTTCGATTAGTCAAGTAGTAGAACAATTTGTTCGTGTTATTGTCTTATTAGCAGGTAGTTATGCAGCATTAAATATTTTTCATTTAGGATTAAAAAATGCAGTTGGAGTTGCTGTTTTTGGAGCCTGTGCCGGAGCGATCGCTGCATTGTTATATCTTCTTTGGAAAATTCATAAAAGTAAGGAATTAAAGCCAAAAGACTATGAAATGAGCGAGGAAGAGAAAAAAATTACTGATAAACAAATTTTAAAACGATTATTACTGTATGCTTTACCATTTGTTTTCATTAGTTTTATGACGTCTGCTTATAGTATTGTAGATATGATGACAGTAGTGAAGACTTTAGTTAATACTGCAGGATTTAGTGCGGCAGATGCGGAAAGTGTCATGAGTGTCATGACAACATGGGGAAGTAAATTGAGCATTATTGTTACTTCCATTGCCAGTGGTGTTACCGTTAGTTTAATTCCTAATATTGCTAGTAGTTTTGTAAAAAAAGATATGAAAGATGTTACTCGTAAAACAAATAAAGCATATCAAATGGTTTTATATACAACAATTCCAATGGCAACTGGACTTAGTTTATTAGCAATACCAGTATGGAATGTCTTTTATGGACCATCTGAATATGGTGCGAATGTCTTTTGTGTCACTGTCTTAGTGAGTGTATTTAGTAGTATTTCGATGAATTCGACGATTATTATGCAGTCATTAAATCAATACAAAGTCGTTTTTGCCACATTATTTACTGGGCTTGTTTGGAATGCAAGTATGAATATTCCGATGATGACATTGTGTTATCACCTTGGAATTCCTGCTTATTATGGAGCACCAATTGCTTCTATTACTGGTTATATATTATCGAGTGGAATCTGTCTTTACTATTTGAATCATAAATTTAAAATTAGTTATCAGCAGACACTTCGCCATCTGATTCATATTTTAGGTGCCAATGCTGCAATGATAGTGGTGATTCTATTACTTAATAATGTAGTTCCTATCGATGTAGTAGGATTTAAACAATCTATATTTCTTATCGTCTTCTATACCTTGGTTGGCGCAACCGTTTATTTTGGTATTACGAAGTTTGATAAAACGATCGATCAAATATTTGGAATGGAGGAAATTAAACGTTTCTTACGAAAAATTCCATTTATTAAAAAATTGGTACATTGATGAGGTGAAACTATGGAACTAAAAAACATCGATGAAGAAACATATATAAAATTTAGTGAACATCATGAGTTAGGATCTTTTTTGCAGACTATTTATGAAAAAAATTTAAAAGAAATATATGGAAATATTGGACATCTAGTAGGTCTTTACGATGGTAACACATTAGTAGGAGCAAGTTTATTGCTGGAGATTCCTGCAAAATTTGGCAAGAGAATTTTTTATGCTCCTCGCGGTTTTTTAACGGATTATCAAAATTCTCATTATGTAGAAGCTTTTACTTACGAATTAAAGAATTATGTAAAGAAATATCATGGATTAGAACTTATTATTGATCCATTGGTTATTTATCGCATTTTGGATCATGAAGAAAAAACCATTATGGGACCTAATGATACAATCATTGAAAAGTTAAAGAAACTAGGATATCGTCATTTTGGATTTAATCTCAATTTTGAGGCGTCTCAGGTTCGTTTCATGTATCGAGTTCCAGTTTTCGATACTTATGAAGATATGTTAAATCATTTTACGAAAACAACTAGGAAAAGAATCGAAAGTATTCCTAGTAAGGGTGTGAAGGTACGAAAAGGGGACGAATCGGACCTAGAAACGTTAGAGCGCCTATTAAAAGCAAGTGCCGAAAATAAACACTTTGAATATCGTTCTCTTTCTTATTACCAAAATTTTTTCGAACAAATGGGAAATCTGATTACTATTTATATTGCTTATATTGATTTTCCTTACTATGAATCACAGGTAAAGCAAAATTTAGAAGAAGAAAAACAAAAGCTGGATTCTGTTTTACAAGAAATGGAGAAAGTGAATGTTGGTTCCAAGTTACGTTCGAAAAAAGAATTAGCGGAGAAACATATTGAAAAATATACAGAAGAACTAGAGGAAATAAAAAAGATGCATCAGACATATGGTGATAAAATTGATATTGGAGCTTTATTATCGATTAGAAGCAATCATGAGTATATTACTTTATCGAGTGGGATGCTGAGTGAATTTCGAATGTTTAATCCTAAATATGCAATGTATGATGCTCACATGAAAGATGCTGTTAAAGAAAAATTCCAATATGTTAATTTCTATGGAATTTCTGGAAATTTTGATCCCAAAGGGGAATTATATGGAATTTATGAACTGAAAAAAGGATTCAATGGAGAGATAGTCGAACTGATAGGAGAATTTAGCCTACCAACTAGTTCTCTTTATTCCTTTTATCATTTTTTATTAAAACTCAAAAATATATTCAAAAGATAGTATAATTAAAACTTCCTAAAATAAAATTTGATAGGAGGTTTTTTTATGCACGCACTATTATTAATGATAATAGCGGTTAGTCTCAGTATGGATGCTTTTTCCTTATCTTTGGCTTATGGGACCTTAAATTTGACCAAAAAGGAAATGATGACACTAGCTATAATCGTGGCGATTTTTCACTTTTTTATGCCATTAATAGGACATAGCGTTGGTGATGCCATCATGTATTTCATTCCTGTAAAACCAGAAATTATTGTATTTATCGTCCTCTTTTTTATTGGTATCGAAATGGTCATAGGAAGTTTCAAAGAAGAAGAAGTGACCAAACTATTATCAATTTTCGAACTTTTACTTTTTGGCTTTGCCGTATCGATCGATAGTTTTTCTGTTGGGATAGGCTTGACCTCACTAACGAATCATTGCTTTTTAGTAGCTTCTTTATTTTGTTTTTGTAGTGGCTTTTTTACTTATCTTGGACTAATATTAGGAAAGAAAATCAACAATAAAATCGGAAAGATATCTACCTTAATAGGTGGTATTATTCTCATTGGAATTAGTTTTTTATCTTTGTTATAATGTAAAGTCTAAGACAATAAATTGCATTTTTTAAAGAAACCAATTATAATGATAATAGGGTGATAATATGTTAGTAAATGCAAAAGAAATGATGAATAAAGCAAGAGATGGACATTATGCAGTTCCACATTTTAACATCAATAATTTGGAATGGACGAGATTTATTTTGGAAGAGTCAGAAGCAATGAATAGTCCTCTTATTTTAGGAGTTAGCGAAGGTGCTAAAAAATATATGGGAGGATTTCAAACGGTATCGGCTATGGTCAAAGCATTGATAAAAGATTTGAACATTACGATTCCCGTCGCACTTCATTTGGATCATGGTAGTAGTGTGGAGAGTTGCAAAGAGGCAATCGATGCTGGTTTTACTTCTGTCATGTTTGATGGTTCAAAATATAGTTTAGAAGAAAATTTAGCAATGACAAAAGAAGTTGTCGCATATGCTAAACTTCACGATGTTAGTGTCGAAGCAGAAATTGGCCACATTGGTGGAGAAGAAGATGGAGTGGCAGATGAACTTGCGTATGCGAAAGTAGAAGATGCCGTTCGTTTAGGATTAGAAAGTGGAATCGATTTTCTTGCACCCGCTTTAGGAAGTGTGCATGGAATTTATAAAGGGGAACCAAAACTCGATTTTGGTCGTATGAAAGAAATCAAAGAGAAGACGAATTTACCATTAGTACTACACGGAGGCAGTGGTATTCCAGACGATATGATTCGTACGGGTATTGATTGTGGGATTGCCAAGTTAAATATCAATACGGAATTACAGATTGCATGGAGTAAAGCTGTTCGTACTTTTTTAAATGAAAATGTCAGTGTTTATGATCCACGAAAAATTATTAAAGCCGGAGAAGCTGCCATGAAAGAAACAATTAAAGATAAAATTTTATTGCTAGGTTCCAATGATCGTGCCTAAATACACCAACTTGGGATAATTACATATTTATATAGTGACTAGGAGGTTTTTGTATGAAACAAATCAAAATAGAGGGTGGTCATGAACTAACTGGTGAAATAAAAATCAGTGGAGCTAAAAATAGCGCTGTTGCCCTTGTACCAGCTTCTTTGTTATCGGATGGAGTGGTAACGATCGATAACATTCCCAATATTTCCGATATTGATGCCTTAAACGAGATTTTAGAGTATTTAGGAGCAATGGTATCTCGAGAAGGAGAAACGATGAAAATTGATTCTTCGACGATTGTCAATAAAGAGATTCCTGAAAAAATTTCTAAGAGATTGAGAGCCTCTTATTATTTTATGTCAGCTCTATTAGGAAAGTATCGTCATGTTGAGATGTATTTTCCGGGTGGATGTTCGATTGGTGCAAGACCGATCGATCAAACTCTGAAAGGATTTCGTGCTTTAGGAGCAACGGTAAAGGAAGAAGGAAACAAATTTACGATCGATGCTGATGAATTGATTGGTGGTCATGTTTATTTAGATATGCCAAGTGTTGGAGCCACGATTAATACGATTTTGGTAGCAGTTCGTGCGAAGGGAACAACGATATTAGAGAATGCTGCAAAAGAACCTGAAATTGTCAATATTGCCACCTTTTTAAATAATATGGGAGCAAAAATTAGAGGAGCCGGTACGAGTACCATTCGTATTATAGGAGTTGACCATTTGAAGGACTCTTTTACAGAAGTAATTCCCGATCGTATCGAAACAGGAACCTATATGATAGCCGGAGCTTTAGCAGGAAATCAATTAAAAATAACCAATGTTATTCCCGATCATGTCGAATCATTGACCTTGAAATTAAAAGAAATGGGCTGCCCGATTACAATAGGAGAAGATAGTATTACGATTTCAAGAGGAAAGCATTTAAAACCGGTAAATATTAAAACGTTAGGTTACCCAGGCTTTCCAACCGATCTACAACAGCCATTAACAACTCTCTTAACTTATTGTGAAGGAACATCTATTTTAGAAGAAACGATCTATGAAAATCGCTTTCAGAACGTTCCTTATTTGAATCAAATGGGAGCCGATATTATCATTGATAAACGCAAAATATTCGTGAAGGGACCAACAACACTACATGGCGAAAAAGTAACGG
The DNA here is from genome assembly GCA_944358455.1 of uncultured Bacilli bacterium. Lineage (GTDB taxonomy): Bacteria > Bacillota_I > Bacilli_A > RF39 > UBA660 > CALVRE01. The sequence continues at coordinate 19,429 of CALVRE010000016.1, forward strand.
CTACCGATTTGCGGGCTGGTGCTTGCCTTGTCTTGGCAGGGTTAGTTGCGGAAGGTACGACGACGATTATGGATGTCGAGCATGTCTTGAGAGGATATGAAAATATCATTGGAAAACTATCCAATGTAGGTGCTAAAATAAAGATGGAAGAAATATAATGAAGTAGAGTTTAACTCTACTTTTTTTAGGAGGATTTATGAAATTAAAACGTTTGTTTATAGCAGCCTTACTAATCTTAGCGGTGTTTTTTATTTATTTAAGTACGGTCGATAAAAAAGTGTACTATTTAAATTTAGGTGATTCTTTGGCGACGGGAGTTACACCATATAAAACGGAAGATTATGGATATAGTGATTATCTAAAAGATTATTTAACAGAAAAGAATTTGTTGGAAAAATATGTATCAGGATTTTCAGAAAGTGAATATCGGACAACGGATTTAATACGCGATATTGAAGATAATAAAAAATTAGAAAATGGTATTACGCTCAAAAATGCGTTGATAAAAGCAGATTTAGTAACGTTATCTATTGGTTTCAACGATTTATATGCTAAAATTGGGCCAAGCGTTTTAATGCCAGAAATCGATCAAAATAAAATGTATCAATATACAGATGAAGTGATCATCGATCTTGAAAAATTATTGAAATTATTACGTGAATATTGCAAAGAAGATATTTTAATGATCAACTATTATAATCCTATTGAAACAGATGAACCAAAAGTAGAGGAATTCTTTCGCTATGCAAATAAACGATTAAAAGATTTATGTGAAACGTATGAAATTCAATATATTGATATTTATACATTATTTGAAGATCATCATAATATCTATTTACCAAATCCGAACGATATTCATCCATCGAAAGAAGGATATCAAGCAATTTCTGATGCAATTATCGATGTTATAGAGAAAACTTTGCTAAAAAGATGATATAATATAAATGAGGTGAAAAAATGGACGATAGAAATGTATTGCCAAAAGTTTTTGGTTGGATGTTCGTAGGATTAGTGATATCGTTTTTAACGGGGATCTTTATTAGTAATAATCCTAATATGATTTTTAATCTATATAATAATGGTATGATTTGGTTGATTGCAATAGGAGAATTGATCTTAGTAGCTGTATTATCGGCACGTATTCAAAATATGAAAAGTACGACAGCCACGATTTTGTTTGTCGCATATTCTTTTTTAACAGGATTTACTCTATCTGCTATATTCTTTGTGTATGATTTGTTATCGGTTGTTTTAGTATTCGGAGTATCTGCTTTAATATTTGCTATTTTTGCTCTCTTAGGAATGTATACTAAAGTCGATCTATCAAAGCTAGGAACGATTCTGATCATGGGATTAATTGGATTATTGATTGCAACACTGATTAACATCTTTTTAGGAAATGACATGGTAGATATTATTATCAATGCAATTGGAATCTTAATTTTTATAGGTCTAACGGCTTACGATATTCAAAAGATAAAAAATTTATCTTATATGATTGCTGATAGTCATAATGCAGCTATTCTAGGAGCATTAGAACTATATCTTGATTTTATTAATATTTTTATTCGTTTGATCAATTTATTTGGAAAAAGTAGAGATTAGAACATAATCTCTTTTTCAATAGAAAAGTTTCTATCATAATCTGATCGTGGTAATGCTTTTATCGTACTGCCCTATAGAGAAAACACATTTTTCCTTTTGTTCTGCATATAAATAATAGAGAACTCTTGCAATTTGAAAAAATCTTTGTTATACTATAGAAGCATTAATTTCTATGACGAGATTCGTCATGGCGGAAGGAGAATTAGAATGAAAAAAGGAATACATCCAAAGTATGTAACATGTAAAGTGACTTGTGCTTGTGGAAATACGTTCGAAGTAGAATCTACAAAATCTGAGTTACATGTAGAAACTTGCAGCCAATGTCACCCAGCTTACACTGGAGAACAAAAGAATGTTGCAAAAAGAGGCCGTGCTGAACAATTCAATCGTAAATACGGACTTGATAAAAAAGAAGACTAAAAATTGGTCTTCTTTTTTCTTTCATGGTATAATCTTATTATGGAGGAGAGAGTATGAAAAAAGAAATGAAGTGGAAATTATTATTGATTTTAGGAATTTTATTGTTTTTACTTATCATAAATTACTTTGTATTATTGCCAATTAATATTCGTTATACCGAAACCTTTATTGTCGTGCTTCTATTTGCTCTTTTGATTTATTTATTATTTGGTCCAAATGTACTAAAGAAACGATATATTAATGTTCAAAATCAGATGGTATTGATAGCAACGATTAATGATAAAGCCGCTTATGTGTTAATTGGTGCCTTTCTATTAGTTGTCGTATATTCAATTTCATCGACACCGTTGTTTTTTAGTAAACAATATAAAAGTTTGATTGGTGAAGTAGAAGAAAGAGATTTTATCAGTGATTTCGAAGTAGTATCCAATGATGAGCTACCGATTGTCGATTATACCTATGCTTCTAAATTAGGTGATAAAAAGTTAGGTACTGATCGAGGCTTAGGAAGTGAATTCCATGTTGGAACTTTTACCGATATTACGGTAAATGGTGAAATGAAGATGGTAGCTCCATTAGAATTCAATGATTTTTTTAAGTGGTTGAATAACGGAACGACACCAGGGTATGTCATCGTCGATAAAATTACCGGTGATGTCGAGTTGGTAACAGAGATAGGTGGAACCAAATTAGCCCTAAAATATCTAGATAGTGCTTATTTTCAAAATGATCTAAAACGACATGTTTATTTTAATGGCAATATGGATGATCGTCTTTATGATTTTAATTTCGAAATTGACGATGAAGGAAATCCTTATTATATTGTTACGAAGACTCATAAAACGATTGGCATCAATGGTGGAGATGATGTAAAAAGTGTTATTGTAGTCGATATTCAAACTGGTGAAATGAAAGAATATAAACCAGAAGATGTTCCAAGTTGGGTCGATACTGTTTACCCAAATGAACTATGTTTAAAACAATTAGATGATTGGGGACTTTATGTTCATGGCTTCTTTAATACCTTATTTGGAGAAAAGGATATTGTACGTAATACGGAAGGAACAAGGGTTGTTTTAAACAATGGTAACCTTTACCACTATACAGGAATGACAAGTGCCGGAAACGATGATTCGACCGTTGGCTTTGCTTTTATTAACATGCGTACGAAAGAAACAACGTTTTACAAAATGACAGGAGCAACCGAGCAAGCCGCAATGCGTTCTGCTGAAGGAAAAGTAGAAAATTTCGGTTATACGGCTAGTTTTCCAATTCCAACGAATATCAATGATATTCCAACTTTCTTTACGCCATTAAAAGATAGTAGTGGTTTAATTAAACAATATGCTTTTATCAACATTGAAGATTTCTCTGTCGTAGGAACAGGAGAAACGATTACGGGAGCAATGGAAGCTTATCTGCAGGCGATGAATAAAGACTATATTGGAAATGAGGAAGATGCGAAGGAAATAACCGGAACGATCATTCGTGTAGGATTTGATATACGTGATGGGGTAACGAACTATTATTATATGTTAGAAGGAGATTTGAATCTTTACTATGGAAGTTCTTCTATTAGCATGGAAATGAATATAACGAATGTTGGTGATCAAGTTTCCATGACGGTAAACAATGGAAAAATTATAAAATTTGATAATTTAGCGATTGGATAATAAAAAAAGATCTAGAAATGAACTGAACCCCAAAAGTTGGACAGTTTATAAATAGTTTCTAATTCGAGGATTGTAACCTGTAATTTACAGGAGACAGTCCTTTTAATTTTACTTTAATTCTATCATAATTATAATAATTAATATAGTCATCTATTGCTTTTATCAAATCATCTAATGTTTCATAATTATCTT
>CALVRE010000017.1 GCA_944358455.1 uncultured Bacilli bacterium
GGGCTAGTGGTAATGGAATTATCGAAAAAGATTTGAATTTAGCGATTACCCTATATATGTATGATCGTTTAATGGAATTAGGAATTCCTGTTAAAATTACGCGTACAACAGATGAAACGTTGTCTCCTACGGAACGTGTGAATCGTGTTATGAATGCTTGGGGAAGCGATCCTAACGTTATCTTGATTTCCAATCATATCAATGCAAGTGCGAACCAAAATGCGGATGGGGCAGAAGTTATTTATGCATTACGTAATACCGATGAATTGCCTAATTTGATTTTACAAGAATTACAAAAAGAAGGTCAAAATATTCGCTATGCATACCAGAGAAGGTTACCGAGCGATCCATCTAAGGATTATTACTTTATGCAACGTAATACGAATCCTATTCATTCACTTACAGTAGAATATGGTTTTTTGGATAGTCCTGGAGATGATCCTACACAATTGAAAAATAATTATAAATTGTATGCAGAAGCTGTTATTCGTGCTTTGTTTGAATATTTAAATATTCCTTATGAAAGTGTCCCAGGTAGTGGATATTATACGGTTCAGAGTGGGGATACAATTTTTATGGGGAATAATGAGTATTAAATTTTATATATAAAATATTGCTTAAGTTGGGAAAAACTCAACTTTTTTTGGTATAATTTAATTATCAAGAACTTTTGAAAGGAGTACGATTTTTATGAAAGTAAAATTAAGTGAAGTAATTGATGGCTTAGACTTTACAAACGATGAAATTGAATACTATTATAATCCAACTAATGGAGAAATATTTATGTCAAATATTGGGGATTATGAAAATTTAAATGAAGATGAATTGGATGAACTATTTGAAAAATCTATTATGTTACCCACTAGATATGATATTAATGAATATGAAATGATGGAAGATTTTGCAGAAACTATTGATGATACTAGATTTCAAAATCAATTATATATTTCTCTAAATGGTAGTAGTGCATTTAGAAGGTTTAAAGATACTTGCATTAATTTTGATATTATCGACGATTGGTATAAATTTAGAGATGAAAAGTATAAAGAAATTGCTATAAATTGGTGCAAAGAGAATAACATCAAATTTGAATAAGAGATGAATTATGAAAAAGTTTTTAAGAAATTATGATTTTGAAGATTATTTTGATTCACTTATACTATCTCGCGGAAAAAGTTACTATAAAGAAAATAGAATATTAGATATTTGGTGTCAGCAAGATTTAGTAACTGCTTATATTGATGGTTCTGAAATATATAGAATTGAAATAAGAGCAAATGATAAAGAATTGAATAATTTTTATTGTTCCTGTCCATATTCAGAAGATGGTGAATACATGTGTAAACATATTGCTGCTGTTCTTTATTATTTAGAAGAAAATGATATTCCAGAATTAGAAATTTCAAATAAAAAGCAATTAAAAAAAGAAAAAAACAAATCTGAGCTTTCTAAAATATATGATGAAATGAATTATGAACTAAGAAAAATAAGTGATAGGAATGGATTTGTTAATTATTATAATGGAAGATACTTCGTAGATTTAATTTCTAATGTATCTGATTACATAGATGATTTTATAGTTAATGAAAAACATAACAATGCTTTTGAACTAATCAAATATACTTATAGATTTATAAAGGATACTTTTATGGATGGATCTAATGGTGAATTTCAAGATTCATTTTATTTAATTAATGAAAGTGCAAGTAAACTTTTATATAATGGTGAATATTTTGATATCTTCTTAGATTATACTGAAGATATAACATCAAATAATGCTCTAGATGATTTTTCTGATTCACCATTACATGCATTTATTCTTTATGTTCATGATAAAGATTCAGCTAAAAAAGTGGTTAAAATACTAGATGAAATTGAGTTGAGCACTTATGGAATATTTGTTAGTCAAATTTTAGATAAAATATCATTAATTTATGATTTTATTGATAAAGATGATGCTATAAAAATGTGTTATGAAAGTATTGAACATTATGGAGTAAAAGAATTATTAATTAAGTATTTAAAAAATGATAATAAAGTAGATGAAGTAATACGAATATTAAAAAATGATATTAAAAATCATGTAAGAAAAGATATGGCTTATGCTAAATTACTAGATATTTATGATGAATATGATAAATTAGAAGAAAAGAAAAAAATACTACCGGAAGTTATAATAGAAACAAATAGTTTTGCAAGATATAAGGAACTAAAAGATATGTATAGTGATTCTGAATGGAATTCTGTAAAAGAAAAAATAATATCTAAAATTAAATCTAATAGTAGGGATATTTTAGAAGACATTTATATGGAAGAAAATGAAACTAATAAATTATTTGAATTATTGAAGGAAAATCCTAGTATGTATAGATTAGCAAAATATCAAGATGCAGTAAAAGATAAATATGGTAAAGAATTATTAAATTTTTATAAACCACAAATACTTGAAGAATCAAAAAAAGTATCAGATAGAAAATGGTATCAAGAATTATGTCATTATATTAGAAAAATGAAAGAAATTGATAATTCAGATGATTTTATTTTTGATATGTTAAAGGAAATGTATCCTAATTATAGGAGTAAACGAGCATTTAAAGAAGAAATAATGAATGTTTTAAGTCCTAAAAATAAACAAAGGTTTTATGAATTAATAGAAAAATAGAAAGCCGGTGAAATATTGAAAAACAATATAATTATATATGTATCAAAAGATGGTAATGTAAAAGTTGATGTTAATATACTAGAGGAGGATATCTGGATGAGTCAAGATGTAATGGCTAATCTTTATGATACTACTAAAAATAATATTTCTATGCACTTAAAAAATATCTTTGATGAAGGCGAGCTCCAAAAGGATTCAGTTGTTAAGAAATTCTTAACAACTGCTAATGATGGTAAAAACTATAATGTTTTGCACTATAATTTAGATGCCATTATTGCTGTTGGATATAGAATTAATTCTAAAAAAGCAACTGAATTTAGAATATGGGCGACTAAAGTTTTAAAAGAATATATGGTTAAAGGATTTGCTTTAAATGATGAAAGATTAAAGAATAATGGTTAAAGTCCGTATTTTGAAGAATTGCTTGCTATAATTCGTGATATTAGGTCTTCTGAAAAAATATTTTGGAGAAAAGTGTTGGATATTTATGCAACTTCAATTGATTATGATCCAAAAGATAAATTATCAATTGATTTCTTTAAAACAGTACAAAATAAAATGCATTATGCTACTCATGGACATACTGCAGCTGAAATCATATTTGCTAGAGTAGATTCTGAAAAAGATCATTTAGGACTTACTAATTTTAAAGGTACTCATCCAACAAAGAGTGAAACTGAAATTGCTAAAAACTATTTAACTGAAGAAGAACTTAATATCTTAAATAGAATGGTATCAGCCTACTTAGATGTTGCTGAAATTAATGCTTTAGATAGACATCCAATGACTATGCAAGATTGGGTGAATGAATTAGATTCATTTCTAAAAATGACTAGGAAGGATATATTAAATGGCTCAGGTACGATATCACACAAAGAAGCATTAGAAAAAGCACATAAAGAGTATGATAAATATATGCAAAAACATTTAACTACTGCTGAACAAGATTATTTAGAAATGTTAAAAAAAGAAGTTGGAGAAATTAATAAATAATAGATTGGTGATAGAATGGAAAAAATTTTAGAAACAGGTTTATGTAGAATTAATTATTCAGAAAGTTTAGAAGATTTAGCAAAGGCTACAATATCAGTGTTAAATAAAAAAATTATAGAATATAATACATTTTTTGGCATAACTGTTTATGAAAAAATAACTGTTAACTATTTTGATAATGTAAAAGAATTTAGAGAATTTATATATGAAATTAGAGGTGAAAGGGATTCTTTACCTGAATATGCTAGAGGGACCTATGATAATGGAATGGTTAATGCGTGTGTAAATCCTAAGCTTCAATTAAAAAGATTATATACTGCTAGTCATGAGTTATTTCATATCTTATATATGAAATATATATTGAACAATGATTATTCAAAAAGAATAGTTTGGTATGATGAAGGTATGGCACAATTTATGTCAGGAGAAAAAAATTCACTTTCTGATAATGATAATTTTAAAGAATTTTATTTAAGAGTAAGAGAAGAAACAAAAATAATACCACAAATGAATAGTTTAGAACATGGAAGTTCTTTTGTTAATAAAGAATATAATGGTTATGACTTAAGTTATTTATCCATAAAATATTTATCAGAAGTGTTAAGTGCTGAGCAATTTAAAGATTTAATGTCCAATTTTTCAAAGATCAGTCAATTTGGTGATGATATAATTCAAAAAATGTTTGGTTATTATGATGAAAAGTTAGAAAACGCAATTATAAAAAAATAAATCTAATCATCCTATAAAATTTAGTAAAAACTAAAAATTAGGATGATTTTTTGTGCTATAAATTATCGTTACTATTAGGTTTATCCCATATATCATCCTACAAGGTAGGATGAATTTCGTAAGTACGAAATAAGAATGGTACATATACGAATCCTTATTTTATAAGGAAAAGTGAGTGTATATGTGCCATCTTCTTATCCTGCTGTTTCATAATTTAATAAATTATAAATATCTCTAGGATGGTAGACAAAACTTTCTATACTTTATGGCTTGACTCCTCTTTTTAGTGGAGGTAACATGCATCATGCAAAGGAGATGATGTGTATGAGAAGATTTAATTTATATTTGCCAGAGGAATTATTTGAACGAATTAAATTACTTTCAAAATTCTATAATATTTCCATAACTAAATTAATGGTAGAACTACTAGAAATTGGATATATAGATATGATAGATACAAGAAAAAAATAAATAAGTTTATAAAAATGAAAGGATTAGATGATGAATATGAATATAATGTTTTTTAAATTAATGGAGGTATATGATAATAAGTAATATTATTTATGAGTATGTTATAGGCATACCAAATAATATTACTAAAACAATGCTTATTGCCATAGAATTTATTGGAGGTATATAAACTCTATGGTTAAATACAAAGTTAATTTAAAGTTTAAAGAAAATGGAAAATCTTTAAATGAAATAATTACTGAAGTATTAAAAATTGAACTACAAAAGAAGATAAACGAGACTTGCAATATCTTAAAAAAGGAGCTAACATCTAATTATACTCATTATTCCCAAAGTGAAGGGAGTAGTAATTAATGATAGGGAATAGTAGTTTTAAAGTGGGAATATATATAAGATTATCAAGAGATGATGGTAATTTAGAATCTGATAGTATTGTTAGTCAAAGAAGTTTACTTAATCAATATGTTAAAGAAAATAATTATAATCTTATAGAAGAATATGTTGATGATGGTTTTACTGGAACAAACTTTGAAAGACCATCATTTAAAAGAATGATTAAAGACATTGAATTTGGAAGAATTAATATGATAATTACTAAAGATATGTCTAGATTAGGTAGAGATTATATTGGTACAGGAGAGTTAATTGAAAAGTATTTTCCAAATAAAAATGTTAGGTATATTGCTATTAATGATGGGATTGATACATTTATAGATAATACTAATAATGATATAGCACCTTTTAAAGCAATTATGAATGATATGTATGCTAAAGATATTTCTAAAAAAGTTAAAACAAGTTTGCATTCTAGAATGAAAGAAGGATTATATGTATCTGGAAGATGTCCTTTTGGATATATGAAAGATCCTAATAATAAAAACCATTTAGTTATAAATAAAGAACAAGCAGAAATTGTTAGATTAATCTTTGATTTAGCACTTAAAGGTAAAACATATCACTATATAGCACAATATCTTACCAAAAGAAAAATTAAAACTCCAGCATCTTATTATAATTATGTATGGAATACTAAGTGCATAAATACCAATTGCATATCACAAGAATATGGTGTATGGGTTGATACCACTATAAAATCAATTTTAACTAATCAGATATATGTAGGAGATACAGTTCAAGGTAAGACTAAAAAGATTAATTATAAGTTGAAAAAGACAGTTAAAAATAAGCCAAATGATTTTATAATAGTGGAAAATACACATGAAGCAATTATTGATAAAGATACGTTTAATTATGTACAAATTTTATTACCTAAAAATGTTAAAAGGCCAGAAAAGAAAAGATTTTACTTATTAGATGGACTTTTATACTGTGGGGATTGCAAACATCGTATAACTATTAGGTATCAAAATAAAACTGGTAGAAGTTATACTACTTGTGATTATTATAGAACATATTCAAAGTATCATGTATGTACAACACATACAAATAATTATGAAACACTAGAAAAAGTTATTTTAGATAATATCAGAGAAGTATGTAAAAGTTATTTAGATAAGAATAAAATAAAATATTCTATTGGTAATATAAGTCCCATAGATAATACTTTAAAAATCAAAAAACAAATAGAGAGTCTAGAACTTAGTAATAATAAACTAACAGAAAACTTAGATAAAAACTATATGAATATGCTAAAAGGTATTATTGATGAAGAACAATATATAAGAATAAGTGAAAATCTAAAACAAGAAATAGCAAATAATAAATCAAGTATTGATAATCTTAAAAATGAAAATAGTGAATCTAATAAAATAGACAAAAAACAAATAGAAAAATATATTAATGAATTTTTATCATTAGAAAACCCAACTAGAGAATTAATAATTAATTTAATTGAAAAAATCTACATCTATCAAGATAAAACGATAGATATTATATTTACATTTGAAAATGTTACATAAAAAGTGTATCTGGGGATAGTTTATGGAGTATTGCGAAAAAGTTTAATGTAACAGTTGATATGTTAAAGGCAGCTAATAATTTGACGAACAATGCCATTACAGTAGGTCAAGTCTTGAAAATACCAAGTCCTGTAGAAGATCCAGATACAGGGGATTTCTTAGTTTATGTGGTCAAGAGTGGAGATAGTCTTTATAAGATTGCACAAAGCTATGGTACGACTGTTCAAGCCCTTATGAGCTATAATAATTTGAATAATACGACGTTGCAAGTTGGTCAACAAATTTTAATTCCAAGAAAAGATATTAATCAAGAACCATCGGATACAGAAGAAGATATTATCTATACGGTTCAGAGTGGAGATAGCCTATGGAGCATTGCCAATCGATATAATACGACGGTTAGTGAGTTACGCAATTATAATAATTTAACGAGTGATGTTCTACAAGTTGGTCAACAACTTAAGATTCCAAGAGGAAGTACTGTGACACCGCCAAACGATCAAGTAGATACACCAGTACCTAGTATTACCTATACGGTTCAAACTGGGGATAGTCTTTATAAGATTGCGAATCGATACAATACGACAGTCGATGCGATAATGAAGGCCAATAATCTTACTAGTAATTTGTTGCAGGTAGGTCAAGTATTGACAATACCTAGTAGTACGACATCGAGTGAGATTCGCTATGTTGTGCAAAATGGGGATAGTTTATGGAATATTGCCAATCGTTATAATACGACCGTTGATGCGATAATGAAGGCCAATAATCTTACTAGTAATTTGTTGCAGGTAGGTCAAGTATTGACGATTCCTAGTAGTACGACATCGAGTGAGATTCGCTATGTCGTGCAAAATGGAGATAGTTTATGGAAGATTGCCAATCGTTATAATACAACAGTGAATGCGATCAAGGCTAAAAATAATTTAACAAGTGATAATTTGACAATTGGTCAAGTGCTCTATATATAAAAAAAGTAGACAGTAGTCTACTTTTTCTTTTACTCTAATGGATTTCGTTACATACACCGGGATCTGGATTATAGAAGCAATGATTTTTATGGCGACCGGCTAATTGCTGGTCCCACCATACTGGTAGACAGCTAGCTCCTGTTTTAGGAGCATAGAACCATAAGGCATTGGTGGCTGGATAAAAGTATTCTCCTTTAAGAACGCGATCCGCTAGTTCTTTTTCATGATTAGTGGGATTACTATAAAATAAAGGACTATTGACACCACTAAAACCACCTGGTTCTTGGTAGATTGTTTGTGTGACGGTACGAAGATCTTTAAATGTCAAACAATCGGCTAAGGTACGATTTACGACAACATTGCCTACCATTAGCATTCCTAAATTGCCTTCCCCGACAGCTTCTGCTCGCATTAATCTGGCTAAGGTATCTCTTTCTTTATCGGTATATTTTACTAACATGTTATCACCACCTATTCCTATTATTCGCTTCTGATTGTTGTAAGCGATATAAGATTTCCGTATGTGGAGTAATAGCAATCAATGAATTAAATACATTCTTTTTAATGTCGATCGGTGTTTCATTCGAAAAATATCCAAGGATGAGACTGAGTTCATCTAACGTCGAAATCGATACCATAATTTCTTTCTTTTGTTTTAACTGTTGATTCATGATAGCAAAGTCAAACATATAAGGATTAAATGTATAGAAGTCGACGTCGATGTAATTTAGATTATCACTTTCGAGAGTTACACCAATTTTAAATTTTTTTCTTAATTGTACTAAATAATAGATAATGCGATGACTAGAACTAGCAATATATATGTTTAGGTTTGGATAACGATTGATAATTTCGATGATTCGCTCGACATATTGATAAGTAATTTTGTTAATATATTCAATATTATCATCGGTAATCTCAGAAGTTAGAAGAGGCATGATGTTGATTAAAATACGTCCTTTATAGGTAGTTGCTATTTTGAGTGTTTCTTCTAATGTTGTAAACATGCGATTTTTAAATTCTTCGAATGTAACTTTTTGAATGTTATCAAGAAGACTTTCGTTTGTCGAGATAGGACTAAAGATCACGATCGTGCCATCTTTGGTCGTTGTTACATTGAAGGAAATTCCCTCTAAGAAAGGTTGAGACGCGACCTTTTTCATAAAATCTTGAGTATTATATAAATTGTCTTTAAAAGCAATGATTCTCATTTTATCACCTAATATATGTATATGCGATTAGGTGTTCTTTTGACTTAAAAGTTCGAAGGAAATGAGAATGAGCATCATTTCTTTTGTGCTGTGGTATAATAAAGAAAAAAATATATTTGGAATAAAAGAGGTGAGAACATGAGAAATGAATATTAAAAATCGGCATAAAGAAACATTTATGCCAAAAAAATAGGAGGCAAAATGTTAGAAATTAAGAATTTATCAATCGAAGTAGATTTTCGAACCATTGTAAAAGATTTCAATCTGATCGTTCATCCTGGTGATAAAGTTGCAATTATTGGGGAAGAAGGAAATGGGAAATCGACGTTACTGAAAGCGATTTATGATACTCGTTTCGTTCCCTATGCCCGTGTGACGGGATCTATTCATCATAATCTTCGTATTGGTTATTTGGAACAGATGTTGCCAGATGATCTTTTGGAAAAACAAGTACAAGAGTATTTATTTTACAATCTTGATGATTATTATGATAAGGTATCATCTTTTTACCATTTTAGTAAACAGCTAGGATTAGATGATCATATGTTAGAACAGCGGCTTCGTCATTTAAGTGGTGGAGAAAAAGTAAAAGTTCAAATATTAAAACTATTGTTGGATGATCCAGATATTTTACTTCTCGATGAACCTACTAACGATTTAGATATCAAAACCTTAAATTGGCTGGAGCAGTTTATCAACACTACCAATAAACCAATTCTTTATGTATCTCATGATGAATATTTATTGGAACATACAGCGAATGTGATCGTTCATTTAGAATTGATTCATAAAAAGATGGAAGCACGTAGTACGGTAAAACGGGTCGGCTATTTGCAATATGTAAGCGAAAGACTTTCTTGGATTCAGAAAGAAACGCAGGTTGCGAGAAAAGAAAAGCAAGTACGTGAAAAACAAGAGGCAAAATTAAATCAGATTAAAAATAAGGTGGAATACCAATTGCGTACGATCACTAGAAAAGATCCTCATGGAGCTCGGTTATTAAAGAAAAAAATGAAAAATGTAAAGGCCCAGGAGCGTCGTTTTGACCATCAAAGTGTCAAACAAGTTCCGGATGTAGAAGAAGCTATTTCTCTCTTTTTTGATGCTGTTTCGGTTCCTAAACAAAAAGAAATCTTAAAATTAAATCTTGATGGATTAATGATAAATGGTAATGTTATTGCAAAATCAGTCAACTTGACAGTCAAAGGTCCAGAACATCTCGTTATCATAGGTGAGAATGGAGTTGGTAAGACAAGTCTCATGCGACTGATTTATGACCTTTTAAAGAACCGCCAAGATATAAAAGTGGGGTATATGCCTCAAAATTATGATGATATTTTGAATAATGATGTGACTCCAATTCAATTCTTGGAAGTAACAGGTGATCAGGATGAAGTGAGCTTGCATCGAAGTTATCTAGGAAATCTTCGTTTTACTAAAGAGGAAATGATTAATCCGATTCGTGAATTAAGTGGAGGATCAAAAGCAAAATTAATTTTACTCAAATTGATTATCGAACAATGCAATGTGTTATTGTTAGATGAACCAACACGTAATGTCAGTCCTTTAACTGGACCAGTAATTCGTCGCATGTTAAAAAATTATGGAGGAACGATTATTAGTGTGTCTCACGATCGCAAATATATAGAAGAAGCGATAGATCGTATATATGAATTAACCAAGAATGGATTAATGGAACGATTGGATAAGAATTTGTAGGAACATAAAACAGATCATGATTGAAAGAGTTGCTATTAGAAACGCGCAACTCTTTTTTGGAATGATAAAAGAAGATGTTGGAGTTATAAAAATAGGAAATTAACAGATATTAAAAATAGGTGATCGTATGAATAAAGAAATTTATTTAGCGGGTGGTTGTTTTTGGGGATTAGAACAATATTTGAAAGCGATTGATGGTGTCATGACAACCGAAGTGGGATATGCGAATGGTAGAACGGAGAATCCTACTTATCATGAAGTTTGTAATGGAAGTGGTCATGTCGAAGTGGTAAAAGTGATTTATGATGCCCGAAAGTTATCTTTGGAAACACTTTTGAATCTTTACTATGATGTGATTGATCCTACATCGTTCCATAAACAAGGCAAAGATCGTGGAATTCAATATCGCACTGGAGTTTATTATACAGATTCAAAAGATCGAGCGATTATTCAAAAGTCATTAGAACAGTTACAAGCTATCCATACAAAGACAGTTGTCGTAGAAAATCTTCCCTTGCTTAACTATCACAAAGCAGAAGAATATCATCAGCGTTATTTAGAAAAGAATCCGGAAGGATATTGTCATATTAGTTCAGATAAAATTGATCGTGTAAAAAAAAGATTGGAAGATCCTTATTTGTATCAGAAGTTATCTAAAATCGATATACGAAAGAAATTGACACCAGAAGAATATCATGTGACACAAGAAAATGGTACAGAAATGCCGTTTCGTAATGATTATTTTGATCACTTCGAAAAAGGCATTTATGTCGATATTGTAACAGGAGAACCACTTTTTTTATCGACTGATAAGTATGATAGTGGATGTGGGTGGCCAAGCTTTACAAAACCGATCGATCAAAATGTTGTCGATGAATATGTGGACTATTCTCATCATATGAGGCGAATTGAAGTAAGGAGTCATATTGGAAACTCTCATTTAGGACATGTTTTTAATGATGGTCCAAAGCATTCTGGAGGAAAACGTTATTGCATCAATAGTGCGGCTTTAAAGTTTATCCCTTATGAACAAATGAAGGAAATGGGATACGAAAGCTATCAGTCAAAATTATATTAAAAAATTACTTTAAACCCTTGTCACGAGAATACGATTCCTGTATATTGAATATGTAGTTATGTGAGAGTAGGGTTAGAAATCATATGAATTTAGTAATAAACAATTTAAAGAAAAATTTTGAGAAAAAAGAAGTCTTAAAAGATATTACCTTTACGTTTGAAAAGGGAAAAATTTATGGATTACTTGGGAGAAATGGAGCAGGGAAAACAACTCTTTTTAATGCATTAGCAAATGAGTTTGAAGTTGATGGTGGCGAAATGTTTTTAATTGATGAAATGGGGAATAAAGAAACGTTATCGAGTGAAAATATTGGATATGTAATTTCGACTCCGGTTGTGCCGGAATTTTTGACAGGAAGAGAGTTTTTACGTTTTTTTATTGAGATTAATCAACATAAAATTAAGAATCTCAAAACGATCGATGAATATTTTGATTTTTTGAATATTGAAGTAGAAGATCGAGATCGTATTATGAAAGATTATTCTCACGGAATGAAAAATAAAATGCAGATGTTAGTGAATATCATTGCTAATCCCGAAGTATTGCTTTTAGACGAACCTCTCACATCCTTTGATGTAGTAGTGGCAGATGAAATGAAAAAAATGTTGAGGAAGATTAAAAAAGACCATATTTTAATTTTTTCTACTCACATTTTAGAATTGGCGACTGATCTTTGCGATGAAATCGTTATTTTACATAATGGTGTGTTGGAATCTGTTCAAAATGAAGATTTAAATAGTGCGGAATTTAAAGAGAGAATCATTGATGTTTTGAAGGATGAGAATCATGATTAAAACTTTTATCGAAGCATTTAAAATTAACTCGACTTATAAGACGAATTCCTTTTTATATAAAATTCGTAAACTGTGGATTTTTCGCAAATTAATTCCTAACGATGTTTATCGATTAACGGATGTGAAAATCATCCTGAATATCATCATTGCGATTTTTTCCTATCTTTTTGAATTTGTCAAAAAAGCCATTTATTTTATGTTTTTCTTTATGTTACCGATCTCTATGATGAGTTCATCGAATGATTCGGTTAGTGCTTTTATTTGGATTTTTCTTTTTTTAAATCTATTCATCGGATCTTTTGGAAAACAAATTATCATGTCACCTACTTTAGAAAAATATTATTCTGTTATTTTGATGCATATGGATGCGAAAAAGTATGCTATTACTGATTATATTCACCATTTACTGGTAACTTTGATTTCCTTTTTACCGTCTCTTTTTCTTTTTGGTTACTGGAATCAAGTGCCATTATGGACTCTCGCTTTTTTACTTCTTTCTTTGATAGGAAGTCGTATGATCAGTGAAGCAATGTTTGTTATGATATATGATAAATGGAAATATGTAATAGCAAATCGTTCGTGGTATGTACTCACAATCTTTGGATTAGGTTTGATAGGAGCTTATAGTCTCTCTTATTTTCATGTTTCTTTTCCCCCTCTTTTCTTATTACCTTTATCTATTATGATTATTTTGATAGCAATTCCATCGTTTTTGTATTTGCTTCATTACCAGAAATATTCTTTTCTATATAAAAGATTAATTACTCGTGAAAATGTTATTTTCGATACGGATAAAATTATTCGTGAATCACAATTAGAAACGGTTAAAATGGATGAACATAGTACAATATCAAATGAAATGATAGAAAAGAAAAAAGGTTTTGAATATTTTAATGCGATTTTCTTTGAACGACATAAACGCATTTTAACGAAGTCAGTGAAACAAATGACCGGTGTGATTTTCCTTATCATAGTAGGATCTATCATAGTACTTTTTTTCGCTCCTGAATTAAAGGATAATATACATCGTTTCTTGATGACATCACTTCCTTATTTTGTTTTCATCATGTATGCTTTAAATAGGGGACAAGTCATTTGTAAAGCTATGTTTTTTAATTGTGATCATAGTATGCTTACTTATCAATTTTATCGAACCAGTAAAAATATGTTAGAAAATTTTAAAGTACGTTTAAAGATGCTTATTCGTCTCAATTTACTTCCTGCATTCGTATTAGCGATTGGTCTAGATCTTCTATTATGGATGACTGGTGGAGTAGGCAATCCTTTCGTCTATTTCAGTATGTTTTTTTCTATTATTTTTATGAGTATTTTCTTTTCCGTTCATCATTTAGTTCTTTATTATTTGTTACAACCATACGATATCAATATGGATAGAAAAAGTAGTATCTATGATATTGTGAATGCAATCACATATTTCATCTGTTGGTCTTGTATTGAAATAAAATTAGATTCGTTTTATTTTTCGTTAGGAACGATCGTTTTAACGACAATTTATGTAGTCGTAGCACTCTATCTCGCTTATTTGGAAGCTCCTAAACGATTTAAATTGAAATAAAAGATAGGAGGGTATCATATGAAAAAAATTAAAATAATTAATCTTTCTCTAGTTATTATTACTATCATTCTAGGACTTATTCAGCTATACCAGATTTTAACGACCAATGGAAATCGTCTCGCTACTTGTCTTGTACTGTTCCCTATTTTATTAGTACCTCTCTTTTTGAGAAAGGTATGTAAGATTCCTATTCATCCAGTAATGGAATTACTATATTTGATTTTTGTTATTATTGCTCAATTTTTAGGATCAGTAGTTAATTTGTATAGCAAAATTGAATGGTTTGATTTATTTGCACATACTTTATCAGGTTTTTTAACTGCTTTGTTAGCATTGTTTTTGATGATTCAATTTAAACAATATAATGAAAAGAAGCTTTTATTTAATCTCACTTACATTTTAGGAATTGTCTTTTTAGTAGCAGGCCTATGGGAATTTTTTGAATATGGTAGTGATGTTTTAACGGGAAGTAATTTACAACATGCAATTGAAACAGGCGTACATGATACAATGGATGATATGTTAGTAGCTTTTGTCGGAAGCATTTTGTTTACTATTTGTTATAGTTATGAAGTGTTAAAAAACAAGAAATATTTGATTCGTACTTTAATCGGTTATATGAAAGAATAAGGTTGTCAAAAAAAACGAAACGTGTTAAAATGAAAACAGAATGAAATAATAAGATGAGTGTGCAATATGCCAAAATATTGGTAACAGTATGCATACGGGGGGGGGGTAAATATTTACCCCTCTTTTTTTGTTGGAAGGAGTTCAGTATGAAAAAGTGGAAATTCATAGGATTGATTGTTGTTTTGATGTTGATTACAAGTACCACTATCTATGCCGTGACAACCTTATATGATGCCATAGAAGTAGAATACGATAATCGTAATAGTGGAACAGAAAAGACCGATGTACAGGGAGCCTTAGACGAATTATATACATTGGCAAACGAACAATTCGATAATTGTAGTAAAGTATCAGAACCGAATCTAGGAACGGGATTAATTCCGGTTACATTGGATAACGATGGAACAGTCCGATATGCAGATACAAGCGAAGAATGGTATAACTATTGTGAGAAAGAATGGGCAAATGCAGTAGAGTTAATCAGTAGCCCAAGTAAAAGTTATCAAGTAGGAGATGTGATATCAGAAAGCGATATAAGGTCCTATTTTGTGTGGATACCAAAATATAAGTATCGTTTGTGGAATGTGAATGTAACAGATACCTTGACACTAGCTCATTCCATCGATGTTGTCTTTGATACCACGAATACCACCAATATAGAAGGAGAATCATGTACGACACCCATGACAAGTGGAGAAAGTGGTGAATGTGATAACGGAGAATACATGACACATCCAGCATTCATTAGTATGAATGTGAATGGATTCTGGGTAGGGAAATTCGAGACAACCGGAACGATTGCCAATATAACAGTGAAACCAAATCAAGCATCGTTAAGAAATCAGAGTGTTTATAACATGTTTGTGAATGCATATAACTATTCAAGAGAGAATGATTCACATATGATGAAGAATACAGAGTGGGGAGCAGTAGCCTATTTAAGTCATTCGAAATATGGGATTGGAACCGAGATCAATATTAACAATAGCGATTCTTATATAACGGGAAGTAGTAGTTTGTTGACGCTTCAACAAGGAACTTATCCAGGGACATATGGAACAGGAGAAGACTATTATTCTCCATACAATACGGAATTAGGGTATTTAGCGAACACAACAGGGAATATTACGGGAATTTATGATATGTCAGGTGGAGCACACGAATATATGGCATCTTATATAGGGAATAATTATGGAAGTAGTGGATTTAATTCGACAAATATTCAAAATTATGATAATAAATATTTTGATGTTTACTTAACTAGTGATGTGGAAACGAGTTATGAAAATTGTATCTTAGGAGATGCGACAGGAGAAGTAGGACCGTTTATTTATTTTGCAGATGGAGATGGAATTTCGAGAAATCATAATAGATGGTATTCGGATCGAACAGGTTTTTTATCTGCGATTCTGCCATGGTTTCGCCGAGGTGGTAGCTATAATATTGGTGGATCGGCTGGACAATTTAGCTTTGATAGCTTTAGTGGTACCTTGAATAGTAGCTTTTCTTTCCGACTTGTACTTGCACCATAGTATTTTTTGTTCCTTTTTGCATAAAATAAAAATGTATCATATTTTTAGCACTCGCTATTGACAAGTGCTAAAAATAGTGGTATACTGATCATGTTAGGAGGGATAGATATGAATATGCTACCAAAAAGATTTTATTTAGATAATGTTTTTGATAGTTTCTTTAATGAAAATTCTGCTATTATGAATTGTGATATTTATGAAAAGGATGGTAATTATCATATTGAAGCCGATATTCCTGGTTTTAAAAAGGAAGACCTCAATGTAGAATGCAGTGATGGTTACCTAACAATTACAGCTGAAAAAGCAAATGATTCTGAAGAGAAAGACAATGAGAAAAACTATATTCGTCGTGAAAGAGTATATGGAAAAATCGAACGTCGTTTCTATGTAGGTGACGTTGATAGTGATCATATTAAAGCAGAATTTAAAGATGGAATGCTTACTTTAGTAGTTCCTAAAAAAGAAAAATCAAAAAATGTTATTAATATCGACTAAAATGCACGAAGGTGCATTTTTTTCATTTTATTTTCAAAATTCTTTCACATTTCTTTTCTATAATGTAAGGAAAGGAGGATAGAATGAAGAAGGTAAAACAAGAATTTCCGTTTGTCATGATGATTGTGGCCATTTTGCTAATGGGACTAATCCTCTTTATCGTCTATGAAAGAGAAGAAAAAAATTATCATGCTCTTCCGATTGCTGAAATTCAAATGAGTGAGGAACAAGTTATTCATTTAAATGAACTTGTTGAAGATGATCGTATTCATATTACTGAATCTAGTATTACCATTGTAGAAGGAGGTATTTATCGTATTGATGGAGAATATCAAGGTGGTCTTATAGTCGATACAGAAGATGATGTTACTTTAGTTTTCGATGGCGTTACGATTGCAAATGAAAATGGTCCAGCTCTTCTTATTTTAAATGCAAATGATTTGGTTCTTCGATTAGAAGAAGGAACGACCAATCAATTATCTGATGGTGGTAGTAGTGAATATGATGCGGCTTTATATAGCTTGGTCGATACCACGTTCGAAGGGAATGGGACGTTGTCTATTTATGGTAAAATAGCTGAAGGAATTGCTACTTATGATGCTGATCTTACTTTTTTATCTGGAAATTTTTATATTTATGCAGAAAATGATGGAATGAATGCTGGTGGAACTGGCGGCCTTATTCGTATTGACGATGGTTATTTTTATATCGATGCATATGGCAATGGTATTGATTCTAATCAAGATATTGAAATGAATGGTGGTTTTATAATCGTTTATGGTGGTAATCAAGATGATAATGGAGCAATTGATTACGATGGTTCGTTTGTAATCGATGGTGGGACATTGATTGCAGTGGGAAATGGTATGAATCAAGCTCCTGATTCTACTTCGTTACAAAATAGTCTTGTGGTCAATTTTGCGAATCAGTATTCGGGAAACAACATTATTCGTATCGAAAAGAATGGTGAAGAGATTTTGACTTTTGTACCATATCGTTCTTATCAAACGCTTTTTTATAGTAGTGCTGATTTACAAGATGGTGATTATGATATTTATATAGGAGGTGTAGTGACTGGCGATGAGGTAGATGGATATTTCGAAACCGCTACGTATCAGAATGGAGAATGGCTATCAAAAATCACTGTCGACGGAAGTGTTTCCGTTTATAAAAATGTATAAGAGGAAGAATATGGGAAACCATATTTTTTTCTTTTCTTGCTTATCGTATGAATATGTGATAAACTAAAAATAATGAAAAATGAGGCGATGACATGGAGTACATATTGAAGAAGAAAGAGGATGGAACGACGATTACTGTTCGTGATGTTCAAAAGGTTCTGTTGGAAATGATGCTCGATATCGACAAGGTTTGTAAGAAAAATCATATTGAATATTTTTTAGTTTCGGGGTCAGCTTTAGGAGCGGTTCGTCATCATGGTTTTATTCCTTGGGATGATGATTTAGATATCGGAATGATGGCGAGTGAGTTTCCTAAGTTTATCGAGGCTTTGGAACGTGATTTACCAGGTCAATATGTTTTTCATTGTTTTGAGAAAAATAAAAAGTATATTGTAACATGGCCAGCGATGAAGATTCGCAAAAAAGGAACGTATTTAAAAGAAGTAAATACATTGCTTCAGAATAAATGTAAAGATTCAGATGGTCTATTTATCGATGTTTTCTTATATGATTATATGGCAAAACATACGCTTCCTGATTTACCACTTCGCCTTGTGAATACGATTTTAACTCCTATTATTATCTTTTTTGAAAACATTAATTTTAATCCTAAATTATTAAAACGCATGTTTCGTGGTGTAGCGAGATTGAATGGAAAGCTTAATCGTCATTCTAAATATATTGGAGATGATCTTACTTGGACTTATCGAAATCCACTTAAGCCATATCGCTATTTATATACGGATGTCTTTCCGACAAAACGCATATCTTTCGAGGGACATATGTTACCGGTTCCTAACAATGACAAACATTATTTGACTGCTCATTTTGGTCCTGATTATATGACACCTCCACCGGAAGAGAAAAGAGCGCCAAAGCATATCGTCGATATTGAATTATAAAGGGGAATTTATATGACAAAAGAAAAGAGAATTTTTCTAATTGGATTATTTATTGGATTTATTATGGGACTCATTTCGATTGTCTTATTTAATGAAACAAGTTTTATTATTGGCGGTCTTGCAATTGTAATCATTGGAGTTTCTTTGATGTATTATATTTTGTGTATTAGGAAGAATTAATATTCTTTCTTTTTTTCTTGACAAAAAAGAAGATATGCTATAGCATGAATATATGAACAAACGATCATATATAAGATATGGGAGGGAAACATGATCGAGGAAGAAAACTTAGAGATGCTTTCTGATTTTTATCGGACGATGGGAGATTTGACAAGATTACGAATATTAGATTTGTTAAGAAGAGAGAGAATGTGCGTTTATAAAATTGCGATGGAATTGAATATGACACAATCGGCTATTTCTCATCAATTACAATATTTACGTCAAATGGATTTTGTTAGAACAGAAAAAATAGGAAAGCAAGTTTTTTATGAACTAGCGGATGATCATATTGAAAAGATGATTCTGCTTGGATATGAACATATAAAGGAGGCACACAATGACCCGAAAAATTGACATGAAATTATATAAAATTATCATCAGCGGTATTTTATTTGTAGGTGGACTTTTGTTCCACGATCATGAAATGGCATCTTGCGTGTTGCTTTTGTTTAGTTATTTGATTATTGGATACGAAGTGATAATTGAGGCTTTTAAAAATATTTTTCATGGTAGATTATTCGATGAGAATTTTTTAATGTCGGTCGCAACAATTGGAGCAATTGCGATCAAGGAATATCCGGAAGCAACGGCTATTATGCTATTTTTTCAAATTGGTGAATATATTCAAGATCGTGCTGTGGAACATTCAAAGGGAGCGATTACATCCCTTGCGAGTATGCGAAGTGATCAAGCGCACTTAAAGATAGAAAATAAATTACAAACAGTGGCGATCGAGAAGATAAAAATAGATGATATTGTTGTCGTAAAACCGGGAGAACGGATTCCTCTCGATGGTGTTGTACTTGATGGGGAAAGTAATCTTGATACTTCGATGATTACTGGAGAGGCGATGCCATCTCATGTTTCCAAAGGTACAACCGTTATTAGTGGATGTATTAATCTCGATGGCCTTTTGACAGTTCGCATTACGAATGATATTACGACGTCAACGGTATCTAAAATTTTGCATTTGATGGAAGATGCGAGTGAAAAAAAGACAGAAACAGAACAATTTATCACTAAATTTGCTCGTTATTATACGCCGATCGTCGTCTTGTTGGCTGTTTTCATCGTGTTGATTCCCACTTTACTTGGTGGAGATTTCTCTTCTTGGTTATATCGTGGACTTGTCTTTTTGACAATTTCGTGTCCGTGTGCCTTAGTTATTTCGATTCCACTTGGATTTATTAGTGGTCTTGGATTAGCGTCTAAACATGGAGTACTGATGAAAGGAACGAATCATATCGAAACTTTAAATGAAGTAAAAACGGTAGTGTTCGATAAGACGGGAACGATTACAAAAGGAAGTTTTGAAGTAACGAAAATCACTCCTGCCCCACATTATAAGAAAAACGATGTTTTATGGTATGCGGCCCTAGCCGAAAGTTATAGTAATCATCCTCTTTCTTATCCGATCAAGAAAGCGATGACAAAATCGTTTGACTCTTCCTTATTAAGTGACTATCAAGAAGTTGCAGGGAAGGGTATTTCTGTAAAATTTCAGAAGAAGACAATTCTAGTTGGAAATGCGTCATTTATGGAAGAACACAATATTACGATCAAAAAAGAGAAGACGATTGGAACTGTGTTATATGTTGCTTATGATGAGCAATATGTGGGATCCATTGTGGTGAATGATGAGATTAAAGCAGATGCAAAAGTATTGGTGGATGGTTTAAAATCATTGGGAATTGAAAGACTTGTCATGTTGTCAGGAGATAGTAGTGATAATGTGAAAGCAGTTGCAAAAAAAATTGGTATTAAGGAATTTTATGCCGAGTTGCTTCCTCAGGAAAAAGTAGAAAAGATGGAAGAGTTGAAACGAGAATCATTGGGGAAAGTAGTATTTATTGGTGATGGTATGAATGATGCTCCAGTTTTGGCGTTATCGGATCTGGGTGTTTCCATGGGAGGTATTGGAAGTGATGCTGCGATCGAAGCGAGTGATATTGTAATTATGAACGATGAACCATCTCGTCTTGTAAACGCCATTAAAATTTCTAAAAAAACGAAGCAAGTAGTATGGCAGAATATTATATTTGCGATTACCGTGAAAGTGTTCGTATTGTTATTGGGTGCTTTGGGAATTGCTAATATTTGGCATGCTGTATTTGCCGATGTTGGTGTTACGATTCTTGCAGTTCTCTACTCTTTTACTATATATCTTTACAAAGAAGCGTAAAAAAGTATTTTCAAAATACTTTTTTTGTATAATCTTTTTTTGGTTCCCTTGTAAATTATGTGAAACTCCTTTATAATATAAAATGAACATAAAGGGAGGTTACTATGATAGATAAAGAAAAAAGAGCCTTTACGTTAATCGAATTATTGGCGGTTATTGTCATTATTGGAGTCATTGCTTTGATTGCGGTTCCGGTTGTAAACAATATGATTCGTCAATCACGTGAGAAAGCTTATCAAGAACAAGTAAATCGTCTGATCGATAAGACGAAAGAATGGGCGACGGAAAATACGGACTTGCTTCCTAACGATGAAGTTGATACGACTTTTCTTACGATTCCCGATTTAAAAGTCGGTGGATATATTAAAAATGAAGATGTATTAGATCCACGTAATAATCAGGAAATGAATGGATGTATGGTTATTACTTATGACGTTCATAATGTCCAATATGTTTACTATTATGATGACATGGATTGTGAGACTTTAAAGGATACAGAATACGCTCCTATTTTTACAGTTGAAGGAATTAAAGATGTTGAAGGATTAAAAGATGAAGTAGAAGTTAACACCGTTTATCAATTTCCGCGTGTGACGGCTCATGACCGTACAGGTAAAGAATTGGAAGTAAGTGGTCCTGTCATTCGTGAAAAGGGAAGTACTACCATCTTATCTGATCTTCCCACTAGTATTGTAGGTAAGACTTATGAATTAGTTTATACTAGTTTTGATCCACGTAAAGAGATTGAGGGAAGTATTACGATCGAGGTAACGGTAGTCGATACAACACCTCCAACGATTACGCTTGTTTATGATACACCTCCAGATACGACTGATACGGATTTTAGCAAATCACATACTATTTCTATCATGGCATCACTCGATCCTTTTAAGGCTCCTACTGCGGTAGTAACGGATAACAGTTGTGGAACAAGTGGGACAGATACGACCGTAAATGGATGTTCGACGATTTTAAAAGCTACGGTTTCTGGTAGTGTAACACCGGGTGTGGCTGGAACCAATAAACTTACCTATACCGCTACAGATGCATCCGAAAATATAAAAGTATTAATATTAACTGTTATTGTCAATTATCCTCCAAAACCAGAAATCGACAGTGTTACAGGCATAGAAGATGGATGGACTAATGGCAACCAAACGATTACTGTTAACGCTACTGATAATGGTGGTGGAATTGGTGGATATTCGATCGATGGTGGTAAAACTTGGCAGACGAGTGATGAATTTACGATTACCGAATCAGGAGAATATGAGGTGGTTGTAAAAGATAATTTTGGTCAAGTGTCTGATTCTGTTACGATCAATGTGAATATTGATAATAGTAAGCCATCGATTCCTACTTATACGATGAAATATAATAATTCATCGGGAAGTAATTTCACGAATGGAAATTGGGCTAAGATCGGTGAGAATCTTTGGGTAGGAAACTTCAGTTCTACCGATACTGGTGGCAGTGGTATTGATCATTATGAATATTCGACAGATTGTAGTACGGGATGGACACAATTGAATGGTTCTTATACATATAGTACCGATCAAAATTCTAGTTATTGTGTTCGCGCTGTTGATAAGGCAGGAAACGTATCCGATCCAAGTGATAGAATTTATATTAAAGTTGATCATACAGCTCCAAGTCTTACTGTTCCAGCCGATGATGCGATTCCAACGACAACGACTTCTTATAATCTTATGACGGGTGCAAGTTGTACGGATACGAATGGATGCACCATTAAGACAAGTGGTTCTTTAACACTAGGTACAGTAGGTGCTTATACGATTACCTATACGGCTACGGATGGAGCAGGAAACACGACTGTTAAGACGAGAAAGATTGTGGTATACCCAACTGATATGCAATTGCTTGCTAGTTTGAGCAGTAATTATGGTACGCTTACGAAGAGTGGTAATACGATCAATATTACGATGCCATTTGGAGTAAAATCATTTACATTGACGGCAACGGCAAAATACAATAATGTTAGTGGATTAACAAATCCAACAATAAAATTCAGTAATGGTTCTACTGGTAATGGTACGGCTAGTACAACGTTTACTTTGACGAACTTCACTGGCAATCGTTATACGGTTACATGTACGTCTCCATATACGGGAACTAGTACAACTTATACGATTAATGTAACGGTTACGAACAATCAAAGAAAAGAAGAAGCTTGGCAAGAAGGTTGGGGTGGAGGAGTTATGGATATCAGTGGTAAGAGTGGAAATATCACGATATTGAACTATACATTCCCACAACCAGTTACGATTTCTTATCTTTATATGTCAGTATATCAGGCTAATTCTAGCTGGGGCAATCAAACACGTAAAGCGATGCCCGTTTACTGTACTTATACAAATGGAACGAGAAGCCAATGTGCGACGATTCAACAGTGGCCAGAGAATGGTTCTTGTACTGGAGGAAGTGCATGCGGAAAGGGACCTGAATATACTTACGATTGTCAGCCAAATGATGGTTGTCGTCAAGAAGTTAATATTGCTAATGTAACGAAGATTGAAATTGTTTATCCAAGTGTTGGTGGATCAAATGCTTATTATGGATATGTGGATAATTATTCTGTTCGTTATTATTGGTATTGGCATCCAACTTGGGATGAGATGCCAAATTCACCAGGAACGGCAACCAATAATACCATTTCATTATTATAAAAAGGCGAAAGCCTTTTTTCTTTGGACTAGTTTTGTCTTTTTGTCATAAACTTTTATAGGTGATACTATGAAAGCAAATATCATTCTTTTTTTCAAAGGCATTATGATTGGAATTGGAAAGATGTTGCCAGGAGTAAGTGGGGGAATGTTGGCCATTCTTTTCAATGTTTATGAAGAAGGATTGAATGCGATTGTTCATTTTTTTGACCATATCAAAAGATATAGTACTTTTTTAGTGGTAATTGGAAGCGGAATTGGACTTTCCATTATTCTTTCTAGTAAAGTGATTATGAATTTTTTGAATCATCATTATTTACCAACGATGCTTCTTTTTATTGGTCTTATGATAGGTGGTATTCCTAGTGTCTATAAGAAGGCGAAAGGAAATGTGAAAAAAAATATTTTATTCTTTCTTGTTCCTTTTATCAGTTTACTCGTGTTTCCTTTTTTGAGGGGGAGTAATCATGAAGTGGCGACAGGATTATGGGGATCACTTCTTTTAGGAATTGTAGGATTTATCGATGCAGGTACGATGATCATTCCAGGAATTAGTGGTACGGCTATTTTGATGATTTTAGGCTATTATGAAGCAATTATTGGTTCTGTGAGTAAAATTTCAGATCTTTCTAGTTTCATGCAAACAATGCCTATTTTATTTCCTTTTGGAATTGGTTTAGGGATTGGTATTTTATTTTTTGTGAAATTGATGGATTTTCTTCTTCATAAACACGAAAAGATCAGTTATTTAATGATTTTAGGATTTGCTTGTTCTTCCATTTTACTTCTCTTTGTGGAAACGTGGAAGAGAAATTATTCTATTGGTGAGATCATCATAGGTCTTCTTTGTTTACTCTTGGGTTCTATTTTGTCGACACTTTTAGAAAAATTAGAGACATCTTAAAGTGAGAAGAAACATGATTTAAAGCTTTATGCATATATTTTATTAGAGGTGATAAGATGGAGAAAAAACTCCCCAATGTATTTGTCAATAAGGTAGATAAAGAATTTCAAAATAACGAAACTGTTTTTTATTCGAAAGAAGAGAAAGTAGATACTGATAGGCAAGATATACGTGGAAGTTCTAATATGATTGGTAAGAATATCAATCAAAAGATCAATGCGGTCTTTAATTCCCCACGATATGTCTATAAGGCTGATGTTAATATTACAACTAGAAATGGGGTATTACATAAGCGAATTGTCGGACGTAATATGAATCATTTAATTACGATCGATAATGAATTAATTCCTATTAGCGAGATTACGGATATTGAATTTTCTAATTAAAAGACAGAAAAAAAATCAAGAGATTCTCTTGATTTTTTTTAAGATAAACATACAAACGTATCTTGCAAACATCTTAAAACACAAAGACAATCAAGTGACATTGTGAAGAAAGAATTGGTTGCAACGTATGGTGCAATCGTAGCCTCTGCAGTGTCATAATTTGGTGCAAGTACACGGAACGTTGCACAGTTTCCATCGATTTTTTCTACACGGAAGACATTTGATGTCGTTGTTTCATTCGCGTCTTTGGATACTGGCATGCTCCATGGTGTCCCATTTCCACAGCAAGTATAAAGCATAACTGGTCTCGTATTACATCTTACTGTCGTAGCAGCACATCCTAGGAAACCTTTATCACAAGTGTCTAAGCAAGCATCACTAGGACATTCTGCATTTTGTTGTAAAATATTGATAACAGTTAAGATCTCAGCAATACATCTGTTATCATTACCATTATTGTTACACATATCTAATCCACCCCTTCATTTATTTTCTAGTATAGTGTATTCGGGTGGGATGAAAGAGTGTGAATAAAATACCTAATTCAATTGACATTCTATAAAAAAAGGCTATAATAATTGCTTAAAGGAGTCGTAATATGGAAACAAAACAGTATGATATCAATCGAATTTATATCTATGGTGATGATTTATCGAATGCATATTATATGAAATCAAGAAAAGATGGTTTATACGAATGTAAAAGAATGGGCACTGAAAACCATGATACGATCTTAGTGGATCAGGAAAATTTGAATCGTTTTCAAAATTTTGGCGATATGTTGAGGGCGAGAGGATTTATGATGTTACCTTTCCATGATAGGGTAACGATGAAAGAACTTTTCGAATGGATGTGCGTTTTAAAGAATATTGCTTCGTTGACTATCAATGATTTTTTGAGTTATTATCAAAATGCGACAATGGCTGCGAATGTATGGGGGGATTTTCTTCTACGATATAATCCTTATGTCGATCCAGATGAATTAGATGACTTTGTCGGAGCATTTAGTGAATCAATTTTATTTGATATTTATCGTGATTATCAGAAAGATAAATCTTATATCATCGAGGGAACCGATGATGTGAATTTTCATAAATGTTTAAATTTAGTAAAAGTAGAGGGTTTTCCATGTATGCCAACTAGAATGGTAGTATCCAATCACGATCTTACCATCCAAAGATCCACTGAAGAAGCCAAAAGACTCCATTTTTGTTAAATATAAATAATAATATTTATGAAGGTTTAAAATAGTTTAAATAAGTTTAATAAATAATATTTATTATGGGTATTTAGGAGTTAATAAAATTATAAAAAATATGGAAATAAAGTGCT
Source organism: uncultured Bacilli bacterium (assembly GCA_944358455.1). Classification (GTDB taxonomy): domain Bacteria; phylum Bacillota_I; class Bacilli_A; order RF39; family UBA660; genus CALVRE01. Next base: position 26,574 of record CALVRE010000017.1, read on the forward strand.
TGACAATTTCAAAAAAATGTATATAATAATTGATAAATTATATGGAAGAATAGCCCTCAAGTGTTGTACATTATATAGAGCTTTGTATAATTAATTGATATGAAATCATAAAATTTATGATTTTATATATAAATGAAGAAAGGGAGGGCACTTATGAAAAAACAAGTAAAACCTACAATTACTGTTATTACAAAAAATAATGGTAATCAATCTTATATGGCTGTTGGTGTTTGTCACTGCAACTAGTAAGATAGCTTTCTTTTGCATTGGCGATATTATTTCATATTGTCAATGCAATTTTTTTAGAAATAAGAGGTATTATTATGAAAGTATTTATTAATGATTCTATGGTTATTGTAAATAACAAATTTGAAAAAAGAATTTTTGTATACGATCGATTAAATAGAGTTGAGTATGAAATAAATGATGATTGCTTCGATGTTATTTTTGATATAAAAAATAATGATTATGCATTAGAAGATTTGTATACGATGTATGATAAAGATTTTATCGATCAACTATTTGAACTTGGAATATTAACTAACAATATCCAAAAAAATATCAATAATGTTAAAAAATTAGAAACATATAACAATGTTAGAATATTTGTTGAATTAACTAATAAGTGTAATTTGAAATGTAAACATTGTTATGGTGGCTTTGCTTGTACTAATAGTACCAATTTAAATATAGATGCTATAAAGCAGATGATAGATAATGCATCAAAAAATGGTGTTTATCAATTTGATATAACAGGTGGAGAACCAACTTTATATCCTTATTTAGAAGAAATAATGGAGTATGTATATAATGCCGGTATGCTTATGAGAATATTTACAAATTTAACAACATATAGTGAAAAATTCAAGGGCTTAATATTGAAATATGGGGTTAAAGACATAGTAACTAGCATAGATTCTTGTATAAAAGAGGACCACGAAGAATTTAGAGGACAAAAAGGATGTTTTGATAAAACACTAAATGCAATTAAAGAACTTCAAAAAGAAGATATAAGTATTTCTTTAAATACGATGATTGGAAATCATAACAAAAAACATGTTAAAGAACTTGTAAATTTTATTGATGACCTAAAAGTTAAAAGTGTTTTAGATGTTATAGTCCCAGAGGGACGAGCTGCTGAACTGAATGAAGATATTAAAGAGTCGACACAGGTTATAAAAAGTATTTACGAAATGAATTCGAGTAAGATTGACAAAGATGCAATATCTATAAGTTGTGGCGTAGGTAATAGGTTTATTTATGTTAAATCAGATGGAAACATATATTTATGTCCAAGTTTAATAAAAGGAGAATATAAATTAGGAAATATAAGTAACTTTGATACTGTGAAAATTTGGAAATTGATGTCTGATAATTTTTCAAATCTAGGATGCTCGAAGAAAACTGAAAAATGTAAAAATTGTACAGGTGGTTGCAGAGCACGTGCTTTATTATTACATAATGACATTAATTTTCAAGATGATGTTTATTGTGTAATTAATGGGGTTGAGGAATAATGAGAAAATATTTAAGTATGGAAAATGCAACATTAGAAATGAATTTTTCATCATTAGATGATTATTATAGTGTTGTTGATAATAACATAAATGAAATTTTATTGCAAAATTTTAAAAGAATTATTTTTCATATATCTGAATTGGATTTGGATAAGTTTATTAATGCTGTAAACTCTCAATTAAAAAACATAGAACCTTTGATAATGATTAATTCTTTTATAACATCGCCTAATATTGAATTAAAACTACCTAATAATTTTGTTATAGTTAATACTAACGAGAATAATATTTTAAATGTTGAAGGTGTATACAATTCAGTCAAATTTACTACAGAAACTAAAGACTTGATCGTTTCTAATATAAGTAAAAATTTAATAATTGAACCTGTAATAGATGTTGATAATATTTCTACTGAAATGGAAAATTTGAATGACTTATTTAATGAAATAATTGATAATGACATAAATCTAGGTGGATTTATGCTATCAAGTTTTATAATGAGAGAACATCCTTGTAACGCTTATTTATGCAATGGATGGAAATGTAAGAAAAGAATAAGTGGATTGCCTAAACATATTTATATTAATGAGAAAATGGATGTTTATCCACACGATTTGTTTTATAAAGTATTTTATATAGGAAACACGAAAAACAAAAAAATAGATACTTTATTAGAAGAATATTATATGAGTAGAGAATATAATAACTTCATTGATTATTGCAAAAAGGTTTTTATTAAATATTTATCTAAATATCCTTATGAGTTAGTACCTTTAATAGAATATATAAAATTGGAAGTGTCAAAGGATGAATAATAAAGCAAATATAATTTTGACGCACAATTGTAATTTAAAGTGTTTACATTGTTATATCGATGCAAAGGCTTGCAAGGAAGACTTAGAAAAGAATTATAATAAGACGATTGAATTAATTGACAAATTAGAAAAAGATAATTTTAAACAAATTATGTTTACTGGTGGAGAATGTTTAATGTTTCCTAAAATAGTTGACTTAATAAAATATGCAAAGTCGAAAAATATGATTGTATCAATTTTTACAAATGGTATGATTTTTAAACAAGAAGTGTTAGATTTGGTTGATATGGTAAATATAAGTGTTGATGGACCAGATAATATACATAATTATATTAGACAAAATGAAAATTCATATAATAATATTATAAAAGTTTTAGATTATTTAAATTCAATAGATAAGTATACAATATTACAAATGACTATAAATAATTTTAATTATAATAATTTAGATTATTTGGTGGATTTAACATTGTCGCATTTAAATGTAAGAACAGTGAAGATTGCTTGTGTCATAGATGATGGACGAGCTAAAGAAAATAGCATTTATCTTGATAAGGAAATGTTAGAAAATGTATATGCCAAGATGGATAATTTATATGAAAAAACAAAATATCATATCCAATTTGTTACTAGCTTATATAATAAGTATGATTTTGAAAATTATTGTTTAAATGAAAAAATGATGTTTCCAATTTGGTTTGATATTCCAAATGAAAAATATTATCTTTTAAATGATAAATTATCTACTAATTACGATTTAAATAAGTATGAATTTAAAAATATTCAAAAGGACAATTTATTATATAAAAATATATTAAAAGAAAATAAAGAAATAATTGAAAGAGAAAATTATATTGATATAGAAAAATCTTTATTTGAGTTGATAGGGGGAAATAGAAATGAAGAATAATGTTATGACATTAGGTATATTTGCACATGCTAATGCTGGTAAAACTACAATTACTGAACAGTTGTTATATCACACTAATGTAAAGAATAATCGTGGACGAGTTGATCACGGTGACACAACAACAGATAATTTAAAAGTAGAACGTGAAAGAGGAATTTCTGTTAGAGCATCTATGGTAACTTTACCTTTAAATGATAGAATTGTTCAATTAATAGATACACCTGGACACGTCGATTTTTCAGCTGAAGTTGAAAGAGCAATTAGTGTTTTAGATGGTGCAATATTAGTTGTTTCAGGAGTTGAAGGTGTAGAACCACAAACACAAGTAATATGGAAAATTTTGCAAGAACGAAATGTTCCAACTTTAATATTTGTCAATAAGATGGATAGAATTGGTGCTGATTATGATCGAACTATTCGTGAATTGCAGTCAAAGTTGAGTGAGAATATATTTCCTATAGTAGATGTAAAAAAAGATAATGCTACTAACGAATTATCTTATACCGATATTAAACCAGAATACATTATAGAAGATTTAGCAAATATAGATGACCATATATTAGAAAAATATTTAACAGAGGATAAAATTTCAAGAGAGTGGTTAAACGAGCAAATTACAGGTTTAGTTCATAGTGGAAATTTACATTTTGTATATGGTGGAAGTGCTTTATTAGATGGTGGTATAATTAGATTAATAAGTGGAATAGAAAAATATTTGCCAATTTCTAAAAGCAAAGAAGTTGACTATTTTTCTGGGTATGTTTATACAGTTAAAAGAGAAAATAATGTAAGAGAATTATATGTTAAAGTATTAAATGGAAAATTAGAAAACAGACAAGAATTTGTCGATGAATATGGTAATAAGCAAAGAATAAGGACTGTTACTAAATTAAATGGTTCAAAAAGAGAAAAAGCTGATGAGATAGTTGCTGGTGAAATAGGTATTATTACAGGACTTAATGCTAAATGTGGTGATATTATAGGAATCGATGATGGCACATTTAAAACGACTTCATTTGTAAATCCTTTATTTCATACAACTGTAAGCATTGATGACCTAACCAAAATTAATGAATTAGCAACAGCTTTGAAAATATTAAATGATGAAGATCCTGATTTACATTTACAATATAATAGGTCTACAGGACAAATGAGTATCGACTTAATGGGAAATCTTCAAGCAGAAATTATAGGTAATTTATTACAAGAAAGATTTAATTTAAATGTGTCATTCTCAAATCCAATAATAATACATAAAGAGACACCTGTTTCAATAGGAGTAGGTGGAGCAAGTTTTGATAGAGTTTCAAGTGTCAAATTCGAAATAAGACCATTACCGTTAGGAAGTGGATTACAATATAAATCTTTAGTTTCTACTGATTATTTATTCGCTAAATATCAAAAGCAAATAGAGAGATTAGTTAAAATGTATTCGAAACAAGGTTTATATGGTTGGGAAGTTACTGATGCTGAAATAACATTGATAGATGGGAAAAGTGATTCTGTATGTTCAGATCCATCACATTATAATGTAGTTGTTCCAATGGCTTTAATGAGAAGTATCAAAGATGCTCAAATGCAATTATTAGAACCTGTTATGGAATATGAAATAACAGTTCCTGAAGAGTATTATAAAAGGGTAATTTCAGCAACTTCATCTATGGGAGTACAATATGATAAAATATATCAAAAAAATGATAATTTTATAATACCTGGCGAAGCACCATTAAGTGGAATGATTGATTTTCCAACAGTTATAGCAAGACTAACTGGTGGCCACGGAAGTATGATTAGAAAACCAAATGGATTTATTTTAAAAAAAGATTCAGAGATCATTGAATGTGATTATATTGGACCAGATCCAAGAAATGAAACTTTATTTTTAATGGATATGAATAGTAGTGTTGAGCATATTGATAGACCATCTAAAAGGAGGTAATATAAATGCTTGATTCAAGACTAAAAAAAGTTGCAGATACTGTTCTTGACTATTCATTATCTATAAAGTTGGGTGATAGGGTTTTGATAGAGACTACTAAAAATTGTAGTGATATATTAAAATATATGATTCAAAAGATATCTGAAAAAGGTGCAATACCATTTGTTATGCTTAATGAAACTGATATAAAAAGAGAATTGATTAAAAATGGTACTATTGAACAATTCCAATTGATGAGAAAGCATACTGAATCTATATTAGAAAATGTCGATGTCTATATTAATATGATTGATTCTGATAATTGCTATGATATGTCAGATGTCCCATCGAATAAAAAATCTTTGTATCAACAATATTATTTTAAACCAATTTATTTTGAGATTATAGTTCCAAAATTACGTTGGATTACAGTGGATTATCCATCGGTTTCATCGGCGCAACAATTTGGTATGAGCACAGAAGCTTATGAAAATTATTTTTTTCAAGCTATGACTACTGATTATAAAATATTAGAAGAAAAAATGTTGGTATTAAAAGAATTACTAGATAGAGGACAACATATACAAATATTGTCACCAACGATTGATTTTGAATTTAATATTAAACAATGTAAGTCCGCGATTTGTAGTGGTAAAATCAATTTACCTGATGGAGAAATACTTATTGCTCCAGATTTATATAGTGCTAATGGTCACATTTTATTTAACGTACCCACTAGATATCAAGGAAATGATTTTCAAGATTTATTTTTAAGATTTGAAAATGGCCGTGTAATTGAATATAATGCTAGATATAATATTGAAAAGTTAAAACAAATTCTTGAATCTGATGAGGGAAATAAATATATTGGTGAATTCGCCTTTGGTACTAATCCTAATATTGAGGTTCCTCGAAGTAATATTTTATTTGATGAAAAGATATTAGGATCATTTCATATTGCGTTGGGAAATAGTCACAATTTAAGTGATAATGGTAATAGAGCATCAATTCATTGGGATATTGTTAATATGATGACATTGGAATATAATGGTGGTAAAATAATAATAGATGATGAATTGATTCAAGAAAATGGAATTTTTGTTCCTAAATCATTACAGCCATTGAATAAAGTGAAAAAATTAGAAAGGAATTAGACTATGGATATTACATTAAAGGAAATTGAATTAGAAAAAAAAGACATATTAGATAATTTAATGCAATTATATATGCATAATATTAGTCTGAACTTTCCAATGGATTTTGATTCGAATACAGGTATGTATGGATATGATAATATTGAAAAATATTTTGAAAATGATAATAATAAAGCATTTTTTATATTAAAAGACAATGAAATCGCTGGTTTTATGTTAATCGATTTATTAGATGAAAAAAATATTGTTCAGGAACTGTTTGTATTAAATAATTATAAAAGAAAAGGTGTAGGAAAAACAGCTGTAAGTATATTATTCGATAAGTTTAAAGGAAATTGGGAAATAAAATCATTACCTTGCTCTGAAAATGCTGAAAAATTTTGGATATCTTCAGTTAAAAAATACACAAACGATAAATTTAATTTAGAATATGTAGGTAAATTTAATAGAGCTGTTTTAACATTTAATAATGATTAATTTAGAGAATTATAAAAAAAGAAAACTAAAAGAGCTTTCTATACTTAATGAATACATAGGTAATAAGATATATTTATCAAACTGTGATACTGAAAAAGACATATTAGAATATAAGAACTTAATTATAAAACATTTGCGAAATGATAATCGTGAAAAATTTTATCATCATTTAACTAATAATAATCAGATTAATTTTCAAAATGAATTATTTGATTATCATTATACTTATGAAAGATTCAATGGATTCATTAAAGTAGATAAATTTGCTAATAGGTTTTACAATTTATCGAATCAAATTTTTAGTGAGACATATTTTACCAATTGTGGTATGACAGCAATAGTTTCTTTATTAACTTCTATGGGTTTAATGAGTGATGTTTCTATAGATTTATTATATGAAGAAACATATTTTGAAACAATTAAATATTTGTCTGTTGTTAATAATGGTATCAAATACAAAGCATTATATATTGATACAATTGCTTCAGATTTTTCGTTTGAAATTGATAAAGAATTGTTATCTAATTATAGTTATATAATCATAGATACTACTTGTTTTTTAGGAAATGAGTTTAATAATATGATTCATTTTATTCTTAAACAAAACATTCCTTGTATACTAGTAAGAAGTCATACAAAGTTAGATTTGATTGGCACTGAATATTCACATATGGGATCAGTTTCATTTATTAAACCAAACAAAATAGAAAAAATCGTAGAGGAAAATTTAGAAAATATTGAGTCTAGTTGTAAACATTTAATTGGTGTATATGGAGCTTGTTTAATACCAGAAAATTTTCCACCTTTCTTTTTAAACAACGAAATTAAATCACTTAACAAAGAAAGAATAAAAATAGTGTCAAACAATACAACGGATTTTTGTGATATTTTGAAGAAAAATAATATAGATTATCAATTACCTAATCATAAACAATTTTGCTTAATTTATTTAGGTAAACAAGATATTAAATTAGAAGATTTAAAAATCCAAATTATAAATTTTTGTAATAAACTTAACTTTAATGGATATAATGTTTATCACGCTGTTAGTTTTGGTTTCGATTATATTGCTGTTGATTGCTATCAAAACTTTATTGATGGAACGTTTAAAATTAGGGTTTGTTTAAATGATGGACCTATAGAAAATGTTCATAAATTTTCAGATGAATTTTTAAAGTTCTTAAAAAATCAAAAATTAATATAAATATTTATATTGCAGTATGTAATAGTGAAAATGTATTTATTGATAATGTTAAAAAATTGATTTAATTTTTGAAGATGATGTACAAACTTATTTAAAATATAATAATTATTATTATGTAACTGCATATAAACATAATTTTCCAAAATACCCATCCCTAGCTGGAAAATATGAAGGACTATATCAAAATTTAGATTTTGCATATTTAAAAGATATGGCAATTATTGATTATAGAATCAGATTACTATTGGTTAAGATGATAATTGATATTGAACTTTATTTAAAAATAAAATAGAAGAAATCGAAGATGAGAATGGGTATAGAATAGTTAATTTGTATTTGGAAAAAGACTTCAATGATGAAAAGTTTTCTAAAAGCGTTCATAATAGTATTTCTAAAAAAGTAGGTAATGAATATTATCAAAAAATATTTTCTAAATATGATGTTGATAAAGATAGAAAGTTAGAAAATATACCAATATGGAAATTCCTTGAAATTATTACATTTGTCGAATTAGTTAATTTCTATGATTTTTACACTAAAGAATATAATTTAGTGGATCAAAATAGAGATGTATATATATTAAGAGATATTGCGAAACTAAGAAATGCTGTTGCACATAATACATGTATATTAAGTTAGTTAAATAAGAAGACAATGTTTATCCTACATTATACAAAACTCTACAATATATGGATGATAGCGAATTCCTTTGCTTGCCCGGAGGTATGTAAAACTAAGTGAAACAACAGAGCTTGCAGTTAAACGTGAATTGTTAGAAAAAGTAGGAAAAACGTTTGATATTAGTAAATATTTAGGTGTAGTAGAAATTACTTTATAAATAAATATTCAAAAAAATGCATTATTATTTAATGAGTTCTATAGAAAATATAGATACTAATAATTTTACTATTATTGAAAATGATATTAGATCTAGTTTTCTTAAACAAATTTTAGAAAGTGAAAATCTTGAATTTAATCATTTAATTTTTAATGAGTTAGATTAAGTACATTACTATTTATAATAAAAAATGATAATTATTTAAAACTTAAAAAGATTTTAATATTTATAGATAGAAATCTTTAGATTATCAATTCAAGTGATATAGTTACTATGAAAGGTATAAGCTTTTTAGAGAAAAATAGTAATTGAACTATATATATATAAAATATTTTGGGATTTTATACCTGTTTAAAATATTACCTAATTTAATATTTTTTTAGATTTTCCTTAATTATATTTAATTTTCTTTAATATAATTTAAACAAAAAAGGTTGAAAAATAAGGGGGAAATGAAGTTATAAAATAAAAAGTGACTAAATAACTTCGCACTCGTGAAGTGACGCTTGAGAAACATTTATCTTTACATTAAAAGGAAACTATTTTAGTTTCCTTTTTAAATCGGGTATTTTAATATTTGGGAAGGCTTTAATTAAACGTCTACTCCAAATAGATCGATGTTTGAGAATATATTTGACTTTCTCGGTTATTTCGTTGGTTGCATCGGTTCGAACATTGTCGATTGTCAGTTTTAATTTGGTAATAATCGAGAAAGATAGAACGATGTCGATCAAATGAAGAACAAGTAGAATACTTGTTAGAATGACAAAATAGTTTTGGGGAATCATATTTAAAAGGTATTCGACATTTGGATTGATATATTTGATTAGTAGAAAACCGAGAGCTCCAAATAGAAGACTATTTTCTAAACAAATTCTCCCATTTAAATTGAATTTGCGATGACTGTAGTCCCACCATCTAGCATGGAATAACTTTTCCATGATGTAGCTTGTAAAATATTCTAAAACGGAACAAATGATGACAGCCATACAAAAGAGGGTAATGGGGTCGTTGTGATATTTGCCCAAGAAAAAAATCATGCTGATGGAAGCCCATCCATAGATTGGGCAATATGGACCGATTAAAAATCCACGATCTGTAAATTTTTTGTTGACAATACTACAACATATTATTTCCATTAACCAACCACAACATGAATAAAAGAGATAGAGGGCAAAATAATATAAAAATTGATACATAAAATCACTCCTAACTGTTTTTGTTACTATAGAAAATGGATGGAAAATTAGAATGTGGTCTAAAAACAGGAAGGACGTATGATGGTTCGTTTGTTTTCAGAAATTCTATTCTATTTTATTTTATCTTTTTTTTTTCACTTTGTCCACCTTATCACCGAAATATAGTGGAATACGTATAATAACATTGAGGTGATGATATGCGACCAATTATTGGGATTGTCGGACGTAGTGAGACGGCAGCAGATGGGTATTCTTTGATGTCGGTTCACGAAGAATATCGCAATGCCGTATTAAAAAAAGGAGGATTACCAATTTTAATTTTGCCAACCCAAATTTTGGATTATCGCACGACGAAAACGGCTGATATTCCATTGCTTTCTTATGAGGAAAAAGAGAAACTAAAATTTATTGTCGACTTATGTGATGGTATTATTCATCCTGGAGGGGAACGAATTTATGAATATGATCATGTAATTTGTGATTATTGTAGAGATT
>CALVRE010000018.1 GCA_944358455.1 uncultured Bacilli bacterium
GTAGGAAGTTTAGGGTTTGATTTACCGACGAACGATCAAAGGATCACGACTGAGCCAGGAGATTTGATTTTGTATCAAGGAAACCAAATTACACTTTATTATGATACAAACACTTGGAATTTTACTAAATTAGGTAAAATTAAAAATGTAAATGAAACAGAATTAAGAGAAGTATTAGGAGAGGGCGATGTTATACTCATTTTCTCTTTGAAAGAAACAAAATAGGGTACTTTATTATTTGATTTAAATTTACAACATATTAAAACCTTAGAGTGTGTTAGAAATAGAAGAAGGTAATTATGAAAGAAAAAATAAAATATGTGTATCATGGAAGTGTACATCGAGGACTAAAAACGATAAAAAAGAATAAAACTGCGCATGGTACATTGTGGGTATATGCAACTTTATCGAAAGCTATTTCTACGATTTTTATAAGCAATAAAGGTAGTGATTTATATTATTATTTAAGTGGTGATGGAACAGAAAACAATCCAGTCATTTTAGTCGAAAGAAAAGAAAATATGTTTCAGGATATTTTTAATGTTTCAGGATCACTTTATACTTTAAATGGTAAAAATTTTATATCAGGAGAAACTGGATGGTCAGCAGAGGTCGTTAGTGAGTTTGATGAAGATGTCATTCATGAAGAATATGTAAATAACGTTTTTGAAAAACTTAAAGAATTCAATGACAAAGGAGAACTAAAGCTTTATTTATATCCACAAAGGCCGTCTTTCATTCCAAACGATAATAGTGATTTAATTCCTAAAGTGATAAGATGGCAAAAACGAGGAATCAATATTGAATCATTTTTTAAAATTTATCCAGAGTTAAAAGAAAAATATTTTGAACAATTAGCAGAAGATGAAAAAGTAGATACATAAAATATGATCTACTTTTATTGTTCAAATCTTATATAAGATTTGTTCTTTTTTTGATATAATAAATAATAAGATGGGAAAGGAATTTTTTATGGAAATAACAATCAATATTTATTATACTGGGGAAAATGGGAGTGCTAGAAAATTTGTACAAGAAATGATCGAGAGTGGATTAGTCGATAAAGTTCGTGCGGAAGAGGGAAACGAAAAGTATGAATATTATTTTCCAGTAGAAGATGAAAAGACCGTTTTATTGATTGATCGATGGAAGAGTGAAGAAGCATTAGATAGACATCATAAAACGGAAATGATGGAAGAAATTGCTCGTTTGCGTACCAAATATCATTTAAGCATGAAAGTGGAACAATACGCGAGGATCAAAAAATAACGATAGAAAGAGGGTTTGAAATGAAATATTCAGTGAATGCTCATAGTTCGATTCGTATTCAAGATACGATGATACTTTATATTGATCCATTTCAAATTTCAGCAGAAAGTCACGATGCGGATATCGTTTTTGTTACTCATAGTCATTATGATCATTTGTCCAAAGAAGATCTTTTGAAAGTAATTGATTCTAAGACAGTGATCGTATTACCGGAATCTTGTTTGGAAGAATTTCAAAAATTAGAAATATCCAATACGCTATTTCCTGTTATCCCGAATCAAACTTATCGGCTGAAAGAACTTTCTTTTGAAACACTACCAGCTTATAATATCAACAAGCCTTTTCATCCAAAAGAAAATGGGTGGGTTGGATATCGGATCAGTATGAATCATACGAACTATTATATTGCGGGAGATACTGATGAATTAGAGGAAAATTCATCCATCGAATGTGATGTTGCGTTTGTTCCGATTGGAGGAACTTATACGATGACAGCAGAAGAAGCTGCTCATTTTGCGAATAAAATGCATCCTAGGAAAGTGGTACCAATTCATTATGGTAGTATTGTTGGAACGAAAGAAGATGCGGACCTATTTGTATCACTTTTGAATCCTGATATCATTTATGAAATATTGATTTAGAGGAATCGATGCATGACAAAGAAAGAACAAGTAAGCCAAGTAACGCATGAGTTTGGTCCTTATTTTAATGAAGATTCCCGTATTCTTATTTTAGGAAGTATTCCATCCGTTAAGTCACGCGAATTCGGTTTTTATTATATGCATCCTCAAAATCGTTTTTGGAAAGTATTGTCGTCTATTTATGAAGAAGATATTCCTGATTCGATCGATTCTAAAAAAGACTTTTTAAAGCGTCATCATCTTGCTTTATGGGATGTTATTTGTAGTTGTGAGATAAAAGGATCTAGTGATAGCACGATCAAAAAGGTAGTCGTGAATGATATCAATTATTTGTTAAGAAACAGTAAAATCGACATTATTTTTACAACTGGTAAAAAGGCACAGATGTTATATGAAAAATATTGTTATCCAGATACTGCTGTTCATGCTGTTTATTTACCTTCTACGAGTTCTGCAAATATTGGAAATTATACGTTTGAAGAACTTAAAATGGCGTATAATAAAATGAAAGAAATAAGATAGGAGAATAGAATGAAGAAAATATATTTTAATGGTACGATTTTAACGATGGAAGAGGAATTATATGCAGAAGCAGTTTGTATCCAAAATGGTATTATTAAAGCGGTTGGTACTTTGGATGAAGTGATGAAAGAAAAAGATGAGGAAACCGAAATGGTGAATTTAGAGGGGAAAACGCTGTTGCCAGGTTTTATTGATGCCCATAGTCATATTACGGCAATTGCCCAGACATTGGGTTCTATTTCATTAGAAAATACACATAGTTTTCGAGAATTAAAAGAAAGAATGCGTATTTATTTGAATCAACATGATATCAAAGAAGGAGAATGGATTAGTGGATTTGGCTATGATCAAAATGAATTAGAAGAACATGCTCATCCGACAAAAGAATTATTGGATGAATGTTTTCCTCATAATCCTGTTATCATTAGTCATAAATCGGGACATATGGGAGTGATCAATAGCCTTGGTTTAAAAATTTTAGGAATTGATGTGGATACATGTGATCCTGAGGGTGGTGTGATTGGTAGAAATCCCGATACTCATGAACCCAATGGTTATCTGGAAGAAGTTGCTTTTACGATGGCTTCTAGTAAAATACCGTCTCCTTCGTTAGAAGAGCAATTGCATCGTTTAAAAGAGGCTGAAAAAATATATTTACAAAATGGTATTACGACTGCACAAGATGGTGTTACGAAAGAATTTGGATTAACGCAGTTGATTAAGATGTCCGAACAAGATCAATTAACATTAGATGTCGTGGGGTATCTTGATATTCATTTTCCGCAGCTATGTGAAATAGGAAAGGAATACATCAAGCATTATCACAATCATTTTAAAATTGGAGGCTACAAAACATTCTTGGATGGTTCTCCACAGGGAAGAACGGCTTGGATGAGTATTCCTTATCAGAATGATTCTGATTATTGTGGTTATCCTGTTTTAACTGATGAGGAATTGATGCGAGAAATGAAACAAGCAATCGAAGAAGAGATGCAGATTCTGATTCATTGTAATGGTGATGCTGCTTGTGAGCAGATGATTCGTTGTTATCAGCAAGTAACGGAAGAATTAGAAGTAAATCCAAGAAGCTATCGACCGGTGATGATTCATGCACAACTAGTCAGAAAAGATCAGTTGAAACGAATGAAAGAGTTAGGTATTATTCCATCTTTCTTCGTTAGTCATACTTACTATTGGGGAGATGTTCATATCCAGAATTTTGGATTGGATCTTGCTTCATCCATCAGTCCAGCTCGAAGTGCATGTGAATTAAATTTGCCATTTACTTTTCATCAAGATACACCTGTCATTTTACCTGATATGTTGGAAACGATTTGGTGTGCGGTTAATCGAACAACAAAAGAAGGAGTTGTGTTAGGAGAAGAGGAACGAATTACACCATTAGAAGCATTGAAAGCGGTTACCATTCATGCCGCATATCAATATTTTGAAGAAATGAAGAAAGGGGCGATCAAAGTTGGAAAAGATGCCGATTTCGTTATTTTAGATCAAAACCCGCTCGTGATTGATCCATCGGCAATTCGTACCATTCAAGTATTAGAAACCATTAAAAAAGGAGTTACGGTATATGCAAGAGAAGTATCTATTCATTGAATATCCCAAATGTAGTACATGCCAAAAAGCGAAAAAATGGTTAGATGATCATCATGTTTCCTATAAGGATCGCCATATCGTCGAAGATAATCCTACCAAAGAAGAATTGAGAAGTTGGATTCGTCAAAGTGGTTATCCGATCAAGAAGTTTTTCAATACAAGTGGAAATATGTATAAAGAACAACATTTGAGTACTAAATTACCTTCGTTAACAGAAGAAGAACAGTTAGATCTTTTAGCTAGTCATGGAATGTTGGTAAAACGTCCACTACTTATTGGCAAAGATAAAATTTTAGTAGGTTTTAAGGAAGAAGAATGGAAAACAACTATGATGTGAACAAAAAAACTTGTCAAAAAGGAAAGAATTTGCCAAAATAAAAATATGAAGAAATAGTAATATAGTGTGCAAGAAACATGAAAAAGAACGTTTTTTTCTTGGCTGCGATAAGCACACTGGAGGGAGGATTATATACCCCTCTTTTTTCTTGACTCTATAATATATATTGGATTAAAGAGAAAAGTATGATACAATCAAAATAGAGAAGAATAGAAGTAGGAGAGATGAAAAATGAAAAAAAGAGGATTTACATTAATTGAATTATTGGCCGTAATCATCATATTAGCGGTAATTGCGTTAATTGCAACCCCACTAGTTATGAATATTATCGAAGAAAGTAGAAAATCAAGTTTTCGTGTTAGTGTTGAAAATATGATCCGAGCAATGGAAACAGATCAAGCAACACAAGGATTTATTCCCTTATCTTATCAATTTCCACTAGATGCTGATACAACTTTAAAATTAGATGGAAAGATAGATGATTGGCAAGGAAAGTCATCGATTGATGAGGATGGAAACACAGCAGTTTCCATCTATAACGGAACTTATTGTGCGTATAAAAAGAAAGATGATAATTCTGTTTCTGTTGAAAAAGTAAGTAGCGAGAAAGAATGCCTTGATTTTACTAATCCTATTTTACCAGTTATGATGGAAGGCGAACTTGCATCTATAGATATGGAGACAGTAGAATTTGATCCTGGGTCTTCTAAATTTTTAAATGGACCAATTACCAGAGAAGAAATTGAAAGTATAAGGATCAATAATACGAAAGAAGTACCAGGAACAGTATTAGGAAGCTTTGATGTTTCAGAAAGTCAAAATGAAAGTGTAATTGCTTACTACAGTGATAATGATAGTGATGGATTATATGAAGTAGTAATTGGAGGAGAAGGAGGAGTTTTAGCCTCAACCAATGCTCGATTTTTATTTGGAGCGTTATATAATGTGACAACGATTGATTTAAGTAATTTCGATACATCCCAAGTAACAGATATGTATGCTATGCTTGCTGTATGTCCAAGTTTAACCGAGTTGAACATCAGTAATTTTGACACATCCCAAGTAGCAAATATGAGTTATATGTTTACTAATTGTAAAGGTTTAACCAAGCTAAATTTAAGTGATTTTAATACATCAAAAGTAACGAATATGAGTTATATGTTTGCTGATTGCAGTAGTTTAACAGAATTAGATTTGAGTAATTTCAATACATCAAAAGTAACGAATATGGGTAATATGTTTTATATGTGTCAAGGTTTAACAGAATTAGATTTGAGTAATTTCAATACATCAAAGGTAACAGATATGGCTTCTATGTTTGAGGGCTGTAGTAGTTTAACAGAGTTAAATGTAAGTAACTTTAACACATCAAAGGTAACAGATATGAATCGTATGTTTTCCTCTTGTGGAAGTTTAACAAAATTAGATTTAAGTAGTTTTGACACATTAAAGGTAACAAATATGGGTTCTATGTTCTCTTGGTGTATCAGTTTAACAGAATTAAATGTAAGTAACTTTAACACGTCTCAAGTAACAGATATGAGAACTATGTTTTATTCTTGTGGTAGTTTAACAAGTTTAGATCTTCGTAATATGACCTTCGATAGTGTAACTAGTTATTCAAGTATGTTTTCTAATATAACCTCTGGTATTACCGTTACGGTAAAAGATAGTAGTGCCAAAACCTTCATCGAATCAAGATTAAGTGAAGCAAGTGTAACAGGAACGGTTACGATTGCCTCTTAATGATAAGTAATAGAAAGCTGCCAATATTTTTGGTAGCTTTTTGTAATATTTAGTTTTGTTTTCATAAATTAAAGTATGGATGAGAGAAAGATGAAATTTTTTTAATCATTCTATTTGTTAATGTTATATTGCTTTTCTTTTGATTAAAATATGTTAAAATGGATATGAGTGATGTTATGGAAGATTTAGAAATGATGGTAGAACCATTGTTGAAATGGTTTCAAAAAAATAAGCGTATCTTACCTTGGAGAGATGATCCTACTCCTTATCATGTATGGATCAGTGAAATTATGCTTCAACAAACGAGAGTAGAAGCGGTAAAAGATTACTATGCTCGCTTTATGAAAGCCTTACCGGATATTCGTGATCTTGCTCAGGTATCTGATGATGATCTGATGAAATTATGGCAAGGACTTGGATATTATAATCGGGCTCGTAATTTAAAGAAAGCTGCTCAGCGTATTGTAGAGGAGTATGATGGTAAGCTTCCGAATCGTTATGAGGCATTGTTGACTCTTCCTGGAATTGGTAGTTATACAGCGGGAGCCATTGCTTCTATTGCTTATCAAATTAAAGTGCCGGCTGTCGATGGAAATGTTCTTCGTGTCATGATGCGTGTTTTAGGAAGTGAGAAAAACATTAGTAGACCATCTACGAAAGTATGGTTGGAAGAACGTCTATCTGCTATATTACCAGATCGGGTTGGTGATTTTAATCAGGCATTGATGGAATTGGGAGCTCTTGTTTGTGTTCCCAATGGAGAACCAAAATGTCAGGAATGTCCTCTTCGCTTTACTTGCCAAGCTTATCAAACAGGAATGACGACTGTATTACCGATAAAAGATGAGAAAAAAACGCGAAAAATTGAGGATAAAACCGTTCTTTTGTTTTATTTTAACCATAATATTGCCTTATGGAGACGAAAGAATTCAGGTCTTTTAGCAGGACTTTTTGAATTTCCTAATGTAAGTGGCCATTTAACGACAAAAGAAGTGATTCAATATTTAAAACAAGAAGGTATCGAAGCAATTCGCATAGAGCCTCTACCTTCTGCCAAACATATTTTCTCTCATGTCGAATGGAATATGATTGGTTATAAGATCGTACTAGACGATTTTGTGAAAGAGAGGCCATATATTTGGAGCAGTTTAGAAGAATTGCATCAGAAATATGCCATTCCAACAGCTTTTGGCACGTATTTAGAACTTGTAATAGAGGAATTAAGCCATCGTACAATGTAGAAAAAAGAGTATTCTTTTTTCTTTTTTTATGTTTAAGGTGACAAAATATTCAACACAATAAGCATAGAATAGTGGAAGAAAGGATCGATTGATATGTTTGGAAATTTTACAGAAGAAGCTAGAAAAATCTTAGTACAAGCGAAAATAGAAATGAAAGAATTAAAACATCCTTATGTCGGTAGTGAACATTTATTGCTTGCCATCTTGCATGATCAAAATCGTATTACGGAACGATTAAAAGAATATCACTTGGATTATCAAGTGTTTCATGATGAAATTGTCAATGTAGTAGGAATGGGATCAAATCCTAGTCCATGGTTCTTGTATACTCCTTTACTGAAACGAATCTTAGAAAATGCTATTTTGGATAGTAAAGAAAACAATCGTGGAGAGGTAACGGTGGATCACTTGTTCTCTAGTTTGTTAGAAGAGGGAGAAGGAGTTGCAATTCGCATTATGTTAGGTATGAATATCGATATCGATGAACTCTATAATGAATTTTCTTATAAATTGAATCAAGGAAGTAAGAGTAAGAAGAATAAGAAACTTCTCTTGGAAGAATTGGGAGTCGATCTTACCAAGAAAGCTTTGAATGGAGAATTAGATCCTGTGATTGGAAGGGAAAAAGAATTGCAACGTATATTAGAAATTTTATCGCGTAGAACCAAAAATAATCCCCTTTTAATCGGAGAAGCAGGTGTTGGGAAAACGGCTATCGTAGAGGAACTTAGTCGCATGATTGCAAGCGGTGATGTTCCCATGTGTTTACGAAATAAACGCATTATTTCGCTCGATATGGCCACAACAGTGGCAGGAACGAAATATCGTGGTGAATTTGAGGAACGCATGCGTAAGATCTTAAAAGAAATTGAAGAAAATGATGATATTATTCTTTTCATCGATGAAATTCATACGTTAGTAGGAGCAGGTGGAGCTGAAGGAGCGATCGATGCTTCTAATATTTTTAAACCAGCTTTGGCTCGTGGAAAGTTAAGACTGATCGGAGCGACGACTACTGATGAATATAAAAAGTTCATTGAAAGTGATGGAGCACTAGAAAGAAGATTTCAAAAATTGATGGTAGAAGCCCCGGATCAACAATCCGTGAAAAATATTTTGATGAAATTAAAAGGAATTTATGAGAAATTTCATTTTGTAACCATCGATGAGGCTATGATCGATCTATTGATTCAACTATCAGAACGTTATATCTATGATCGCAATCAACCGGATAAAGCGATTGATCTATTAGATGAAGTATGCGCAAAAGTAAGTTTAGAAGAAAGTAAAGAAATGAAAGAGTATAATAAGCTTCATAGACAATTACAAGAAAAAATTACACTTAAAAATAAAGCGATTATCGATCATAAATTCGAAGAAGCATCTATTTATAAAGAGGAAGAAAATGCTATTATGAATGAAATGAATGAGTTAGAACTACAGATTCATCAAAATAGCAAAAAAGAAGTAACAAAGGAAGATATTGCTGAAGTAATTCATATGAAAACGGGAATTCCTGTCTATGAATTATTACAAGACGATAAAGCAATTTTTGATTGTATGGAAAGAGATTTAAAAGATGCCATCGTTGGTCAAGATCATGCTTTGAAAGAAGTACTGCAAATTGCTAGAAGAATCAAATTAGGGTTTCGCGATGAAGATAAATGTTATTCTTGCCTATTTTGTGGACCATCGGGTGTTGGAAAGACGGAATTAGCTAAGACGTTTGGAAATGCACTAGTAGGAGAAACGAACGTGATTCGACTCGATATGAGTGAATATAAAGAACCACATACTGTTTCAAAAATTGTTGGGGCACCTCCTGGATACGTCGGTTATTCCGATCATAAAAATATGCTGGAAGAAGTACGAAATAAACCGTATTCCGTCATTATTTTAGATGAAATCGAAAAAGCCCATACCGATGTTCTCAATTTGTTTTTACAGATACTAGAGGAAGGCAAAATTAAAGATGCAATGGGAAAAGTGGTACGTTTCGATCATACTGTGATTTTGATGACTTCCAATGTTGGTTATTTTGATTATCATGTTGGATTTACGGAACAAAAAGAGGAAGATATTCAAGTCAAATTAAAAGAATACTTCAGTATTCCATTCATTAATCGTATAGATCATATGATTTTATTTCATCCTTTATCAAGAGAACATATTCGTTTGTTAGTAAATAGACAAATGGAACAAGTAAAAGAGAAATATCGTCTAAAAAAATTAAAGTTAGAAATCGATGAGGAAGTGATGGAACAACTTATCGATCTATCTAATTATCAAGAGTTTGGTGCTCGTCGCATCTCTAAATTAATCAAGGAAAAAATTGAAAATCCAGCAATTGAAAGCTTATTAGCAAAAAAGAAAAAACTTGTTATTCATGATGTTAAAGAAGAACCAGTCGCTTAAAAATAAGAAACTCTGTTACATGAAGAGTAATAGAGTTTTTATTTTGATCTTTTAACATTTTTAGAAAAAAAGGAAAAATTGTTTCAATTAGAAAATTTTATGATATAATAACTAATAAGGTGATAAAAATGATAGATCAAATCAAAGTAAGTCTAGATGAGAATCCAAACTTGAACGATGAACTTCGTAATAACATCTTTGAATTAGTCCTCATTTTTCAAAAACAATTTCCGGAAGTTCGTTTAAAAAACTTAAATGAACGATTAAAAACTTTGAAAATCGAACGTGCAAACAAATATGTACAACCATATGTAATCAATTATTTGCCACTTGAAAATAAATTATTGTTTAATGTTGATGAATTATCAAAAGAACATGATGGAAAACATTTACTCATGTTTGCTCTACTTCAAATTATTACGGCAAATGGTAATAATGTAGGCTTTGATGTCGATCATAAATTTGAAGCTTTAAATATTGGATATACTGAAATTTTGGCTTCTTATTTGGTAGGTAATGAAAGTGATCATTTCTATTTTCCAATTGAAAGTGCTTATGCTAACATGATTGGAATTGCCATTGGAGTAGATAAATTAAAGGAAGCATATTTTTATAATAAACCGGCATCATTTATACAAGCGTTAGAAGAAATTGGTGTCGAATTATAAGAAAAGGGGAGTTTATATGGGTTTTAAAACAGTAAATGATGGATGGAACAGTTTAAAAAAGCAAGCAGATGCATTAGGAACGGAATATGCAACGAGAGAGCTTGACTTAGGAGGAAATTTAGATTCACTCTTGAGTATATTAAAAGATGCTGTATCACCAAGTCAAATAGAGGCGATGATAGCGCAGTTGCCAACTGTATCAGGAATTTGGCCATATGATAACATCAACTATCAAAAAGTTGAAAATGTTTGTAATGAATATGGACATTATGCTATCGAAAGACAACAAGACTTATCTGATGTTAATGTTCGCAAATTATCATAAGATGATTTGCTTTTTTGATCTTGCAAATAGAAATTAAATCTGTTAAAATAAAAACAGAAATAAATAATAAAATGAGTGTGCGATATGCACGCGGGGGGGGGGTAAATATTTACCCTCTCTTTTTTGTTGGAAAGAGGAATTGAAATGAAACAAAAAGGATTTACGTTAATTGAATTGCTCGCAGTGATTGTGGTACTGGCAGTCATTGCTTTGATCGCAACCCCACTTGTGATGAATGCGATCGAAGATGCAAGAAAAGGAGCTTTAGAGAGAAGCTATGATTATATCGAAGATAGTGCCTCTAACTATGTGTATGCGAATTATAATGAATTGAATATTCCAGATTATGTAGATTATTATTTGCCAGTACAAGAATTAACAGACAATGGTTATTTGAAAAATGCAACCGAAGAAATGAATCAAGAATATGTGATTGTGAAAAAAAGTGATGATGATATGACATTCTATTATACAGGAAGAGATCAGAATCCCTATGAAACGAATGGAACGTTAAAAGAGAATATCGAAAGTGATACCTCTCATATTGTTAAAAATGTGGTCATCAATGGAGTAACCGTCAATAAAGTCATTGGAACCAAAGCAGAAAAAAACACAACGATGAAAAACTATGTTTGGTATAGTGGAAACTTATGGCAAGTGTTGGAGACAACGGATGAATATGTCAAAATGGTTTTGGCTCATAGTATTACGAGTATTCCTTATGGAGAAACAAGTGACTGGAACGCAAGTTGGGTAAGGAAATGGTTAAATGAAATGGATTCTAGTAGTACTTATGATGGAATCTTCTATCATGGTTTATCGAGAACGGATTTACTCTTAGATGGACAATTTTGTTTGGATGAACCAACGGTAACTACTCGTTTGAAGTTATCCGATGGTGGAGATTATATTGTAAGTCTACCATCTACATCATCTAAAATTAGTAATTGTCAGAACATTTCAAAGGATAAAGTAGGACTTTTGACCTTTGAAGACTACGTATATGCGAACAATGGAACAAGTATGACATTCACAGGAGGAAGTTTCTTAGATGAAGATGAGTTTACGTGGACGATGACAAAATATACAGGTAATGGACAAAACAATTATATGTGGATCCAATGGTACGAAAATATAGATGGAAAGAGTGGGAACATCGCAGTGGATACAGGAGGAACAGTGGATGGAACAACAAAATCTTCTCAATTCAGTAGGACCAACAATTATGGTCATGGAGTAAGACCCGTGATATATATGAAGAGTCATGTTTTGGTATCATCAGGGACAGGGACGAAAAAAGATCCCTTTGTATTAGTAAGTGAAAAGAAAAAGGTAAGTAAATTAAATCAAGCAACGATAGGGGAATATATTTATTTAGATGAGAGCAACAGTCCGAACACCACTACTACGGAAACGGTTGTGAATGGGCTTACGTATTCTTATAACAAGAACCAAGTCAGATATCGAATCATTGATATTCTGGATGATGGAAGTATCAAAGTAGAACGAGCTGACATATTAAGAGACTTACCAAATACGATTGCGATTCAATCTGGCATATATGTACCATATTACTATGTGGGAGAAGCTTCTACTTCAACAGGATGTGCATACATCAATGGAACTTATTATTATGGAGGATGTATCAATCATAATTATTTCAAACCAACAGAAGGGAATGGAGAATATAGTTATACCAACAGTATGAATATAGCGTATTATTTGAATAATGCAAGTAATAGTTTTTATAACTGGTTCAGTGATGATACGAAAAGTTGGATTGTGAATGCGACATGGGATTTACCAGTAACGGCTCATGGAATGGATTACAGTATTCGAATGGACCGAAGTCAAGATATAACAGGGCAAACGAATTATTGGAACAACACGTATGATGGAAGAGTGACAGCTTATGTTGGATTACCATCATATGGAGAGAGATATAGTGGAAATGATTTGAACGCTTCTTACTGGTATATGAATCGATGTGTAAACTCCTCTTCCTTTGTGGGACGCGTCCGCAGCGGCGGCTATGCGTCTGGTTACCATGCAGGCGATCATTGGAATGGGGTTCGCCCAGTATTGGTATTAAATTCTAATCTTTATATCATTTCTGGAAATGGAACGAGTAATCAACCATATCAAGTTAGTTTATAAGATCGATTAAATTCGATCTTTTTGTTTGGATGTTATGATACTTGTTTACAAAATAGAAAAATATGGTATAATTTTTGAAGGTGATATATATGGAAAAACCAAGAACAAGATTTGCACCAAGTCCAACGGGATTTATGCATATTGGGAATTTAAGAAGTGCGATTTTTGGATATTTATTAGTAAAACATGATGGCGGAGATTTTTTATTGCGTATTGAAGATACCGATCAAACGAGAAAGGTAGAAGGGGCCGTTGAATTTATTTACAATACTTGTAAATTATGTGGATTGGAATTCGATGAAGGTCCTCTTAACGGTGGACCTTATGGACCTTATACACAGAGTGAACGTTTAGATATTTATAAAAAATATGCTCATGAATTAGTGGAAAAAGGAGAGGCATATTATTGTTTTTGTACGGAAGAACGTTTGGATAAGTTACGTAAATTAGCAGAAGATAACAAAATGGCTTTTATGTATGATGGTCATTGTAAGAGATTATCAAAAGAAGAGATCGAAGCAAAATTAAAAGCGGGAGTTCCTTATGTTATTCGTCAAAAGATGCCAAAAGAGGGAACTAGCACTTATGAAGATTTGGTTTATGGCAAGATTACGGTTGAAAATCGTATTTTGGAAGATCAGATTTTACTTAAGAGCGATGGTTATCCTACTTATAATTTTGCGAATGTCATCGATGATCATTTGATGCATATTACTCATGTTGCTCGTGGAAACGAATATGTTATGAGTACTCCAAAATACAATTTATTATATGATGCTTTTGGTTGGGAACGTCCAATTTATGTTCATTTACCAATGGTTTTAGGAGCAGATGGGCAAAAGTTATCAAAACGTAATGGAGATGCTTCTTTTATGGATTTATATCATGATGGTTATTTGCCAGAAGCAATTGTGAATTATTTAGCGCTTCTTGGGTGGAGCCCTGAGAATAACGAAGAAATTTTTACTTTAGAAGAATTAGTAAAAGTGTTTGATCCGAAACGTATTAGTAAGAGTCCAGCAACGTATGATGTTAAAAAATTAAATTGGGTCAATGCTCATTACATGAAAAAGTTGGATATCGATGCATTATATAAGATTACTTATCCACATTTAAAAGAAGCGTATGATTTATCGAATAAATCAGATGAATGGATTAAAGAATTGATTCGTATTTATCAAAATCACATTAGTTATGGAAAAGAAATTGTCGATGTAACGGATCTGTTTTTTAAGGAACATATCGAAATTACTGGCGAATGTGAGGAATTTATGGAACAGGAAGGTATCACGAATACCATTCAGGTATTTGAACATGAAATGGAAGCAATTACCGATTGGACCATCGAAAATATTAATCAAGCTATTATGAATACCAAAGAAAAAGCAAACGTAAAAGGAAAGATGCTATATATGCCAATTCGAATCCAAATTACGGGACAAATGCATGGACCAGAACTTCCTGATACGATTCATTTACTTGGAAAAGAGACGGTTCTTGCTCGTTTACAAAAAAGAAAGGCTTAATGCCTTTTTCTTTTATTAGAAATAAGTGGAAAAAGGAATTGTTTTATTATATAATGGGAATGGTGATCATATGAAAAAGAAGCTAGATAAAAATTATATTGTTTTAATTGTTGTTACTTTATTCATCATCTTTTTTTGTTTGGGTTTTGGTAATTTATATGGTTCCACCACTGATTGGCTTAGCCAACATAGTGTTTTTCCAGAATATTTTCGTACCCTTTTCTACGAAACGGTGGATTTATTTCCTGATTTTGCCCCTAATATTGGAGCCGGTCAAAATATTTTTCACTTTTCTTATTACGGACTTTTTAATCCCGTCTATATGATTTCTTATTTATTTCCATTTATAGAAATGACTGATTATTTAATGTTTATCAGCATATTGTCAATCATTGTTAGTGTTTGTCTCATGTATAAATGGTTAAAAGATCAAGCGTTTTCTAAAACAATTAGTTTTGTATCAACTTTTTGTTTTTTATGTGCGGCTCCTCTTTTATTCCATTCACATCGTCATTTGATGTTTGTCAATTATATGCCGTTTTTGCTGCTTGCTTTAATGGGTGTGGATCGTCATTTTGAAAAAGGCAGATCAGGTCTTCTTATTTTTAGTATTTTTCTTATGATTTTATCTAGTTATTATTATAGTATTGGTGGGTTATTTGCGATTACCATTTATGGAATCTATGCCTATTTAAGAAAAACAGAAAACGTAACTTGGTCCAATTTATGGAGATCGGTTGTTCGTTTTGCTGTTCCGGTTTTATTAGGCATTGGATTATCTTGCTTTTTTCTCCTTCCTACTGCTTACGTTATTTTAAATAGTAGAACAGGTATTGTAAGTGATACTAGTGTTTTATCTGTGTTGTTTCCAAAAATTAATATGGATGCATTGTTATATAGTTCTTATTCTTTGGGGCTTACCGCTATTACGTTTGTCGCTCTTATTTTTCAATTATTAGCACATGAAAAAGAAAACAAATTTTTATCTATTTCTTTATTATTGTTATTAGTTTTACCGATTTTTTCTTATCTTTTAAATGGTGGTTTATATGTGCGAAGTAAAGTGTTGATTCCTTTTCTTCCTGTCTTTATTTTACTCTTGGCTCAATTTTTCTGTCGTGTTAAGAAAAAAGAGATTGCTTATATTCCCTCTTTTTTATTACTTTTGATTATTACGATTCTGATCATGATTACAGGATATTCTGATCTTCGTTTTTATGGTGATTTAGGAGTTATTATCATTGCCCTTATTCTATTTTTAATTTTTCATCGTGAAATGATTCTTTACATTCCTGTCATCATTATTTCTTTTATTGTTGTAATTGGTGCGAATTTAAACGAAAATTATGTGAGTGAGGAAGAATATAATCGTATTTTTAGTTCTGATCGCACGACTTTAATCAAGAAAACGATCGCTCAAGATCCGGGTTTTTATCGAATGAATCACTTATATGAAGTATCTCATACGATGAATAAGATATACGATGCAAGATATTACCAGACGAGTCTTTATTCTTCTACTTACAATGAAGATTATAAAGTGTTTTTTGATTCTGAATTTCGTAATGCTCTTCCACTTCGTAATATTTTAGATGAAGTTCAAACGAATAATGCATTGTTTCAAATGTATATGGGTGTTCGTTATATTGTGACGAGTGAAGAGGTTCCAATTGGTTATGAGAAGATAGAGGAGTTAAATGGGGTATCTGTTTATAAAAATGAGAATGTATTACCTGTTTTTTATGTATCTAGCGCGATTAGTAGCCTTAGTGAGTATCAAAATACCGTTTATCCTTATAATTTAGAAAATTTGTTTCAGACTGTTGTGGTAGATCATGAAGTGGATAGTACGGTCGATCATAATATGGAACCAACCAAGCTTTTATCTACGATCAAGGAACAAGGAAGTCATTTAACGATCGAAAAAACAGAGAATGGTTATTTTGTGAGTGCAAAGAAGAAAGATAAATTAGTGTTGGAATTAGAAACGCCAATTGTTGGGGAACTACTTTTTATCGAAATGAAGCAAGAAGAGATTCCAAGTTGCTCATCTGGTGATATTAGTATTAAAATAAATGGAATTACCAATAAGTTGACTTGTGAAAGTTGGATGTATTTTAATGAAAATACTAGTTTTGAATATATCCTTTCTTCTAATGAACCCATTACGACCTTAGAGATTGAATTTAGCGAAGGAGAATTTCAAATTTCTGATATTCAGACATATGTACTTGATTATGAAAGTGTTCGAGGTCGTAGTAATGAGGTGATACCGTTCGAGGTTGATTTAACGAAAACAAAGGGAGACCATATAGAAGGTACAATCGAAGTAACAGAAGATGGATATTTCGCAACTACTTTGCCATATGATGAAGGTTTTAAGGTTTTGGTGAATGGTGAATCGCAAGAAATAGAAAAGATCGATACGGCTTTCTTAGGTTTTCCTATTGAGACCGGAACTTATACGATTACGATCGATTATGAGGCTCCATTATTTCAAGAAGGAAAGATTGTCAGTGTAGTTTTATTCGTTATGACGATGACTTTTATTTATTGGGAAAATAGAGAAAAGAAGTTAGGAAATGTGAAAGCAAATCTTTAGAGGATTATGTTATCTATTGTTGATAGAATAAACGTTAATTTTAATCCGATAACATCATAGATATCATTTGTGATTGAAATAACCTTATCTAGTCAGTTTATAGATCGATTAAAATCGATCTTTTTTGATCGTAAAAAATGTTAAAGTAAGGTGACAAAATTGTAATTGTATCAATATAGAATAAGTGTTATACTTATCTTATATGGAGGTGAATTATGGAGACGATAAGATTTATACCGGATAAAGAACGTGGACTTACTTTGGAACAGGTACAGAACAGAATACAACAGGGTCTCTGTAATTATGATACATCAGTTCCTACCAAAACAATCCCTCGTATTATTCGTGACAATTTTTTTACATTGTTTAATTTTTTAAACTTATTTTTGGGAATTTTAGTATTTTGTACAGGGGCATACAAAAATCTTTTATTTTTAGGTGTTGTTGTTTGTAATACGTTTATTAGTACTTTTCAAGAAATACGTTCTAAAAAGACAATTGATCGCTTATCTGTTGTTGCAAGTACAAAAGTGCATGTTATTCGTGGTGGAAAAGAAGAAAATTTAGGAGTAAATGATTTGGTATTGGATGATTTAGTTGTTTATCATCTTGGTAATCAAGTTGTTGTGGATTCGGTTGTCTTAGAGGGAGAATGCGAAGTAAATGAAGCGTTTATTACAGGAGAAGCGGAACCTGTAGTCAAAAAACGTGGCGATATGATATTATCAGGTAGTTTTATTGTAAGTGGGAAATGTAAGGCTTATGTAGAACATATTGGTAATGACAATTATACTTCACAGATATCGAGTGATGCTAAATATATAAAAAAAGTAGATTCGGAAATGATGAAGTCTTTAAAACAAGTAATCAAGTGGATTTCTATTTGTATCGTACCGATCGGTTTATTGTTGTTTTGGAAACAGATGTCACTGGATGATAGTTTGTCTTTAAGTATTATTCATACGGTTGCGGCTTTGATTGGAATGATTCCAGAAGGACTCATTTTACTTACCAGTACTGTACTAGCTGTCAGTGTTTTGCGATTATCGAAAGAGAATGTTTTGGTACAGGAACTATATTGTATTGAAACGCTAGCTTATGTAGATACTTTATGTTTAGATAAAACCGGAACAATTACAGAAGGGTGCATGGAGGTTGTCAAAGTTATTTCTGATCATTCTTCGATCGAACAAGAGATGAGTCGATTTTTGACGGCTTTAAAAGATGATAATGCGACTTATCAGGCTTTGCGAACTTATTTTAAAAAAGAAGAGCGTGTTAATGTAGTAGCTGTATATCCTTTTTCTTCGAGTCGAAAATGGTCAGGGGTTACTTTTAAAGATAGTGGAAGTTACGTTTTGGGAGCACCGGAAATTATTTTAAAGGGCCAGAAGATTGCGGGGCTGGCGGAATATAGTAAAGATCATCGTGTTCTTGCATTAGCAAAGTCGGAAGATCGTTTTGTGGGAAAGTCGTTACCACGTAATTTGCAATTAGTGGCACTAATTTTATTACGTGATAAGATTCGTGATACGGCTCCTGAAACCATCGCCTACTTTAAGAAGCAAGGAACAGATATTAAACTGATTTCTGGTGATAATGTAAGTACGGTTAGTGGAATTGCTAAGCGGGTGGGAATTACAGGACGTGCCATCGATGCGACGACGTTAAAGACATCAGAAGATTTATTAAATGCTTGTGAAAAATATACGATATTTGGAAGAGTTACGCCTAATCAGAAAAAAGAATTAGTTCTTGCTTTAAAAAAGAAAGGTCATAAAGTGGCTATGACGGGAGATGGAGTAAACGATGTTTTAGCATTAAAAGAAGCAGACTCGAGTATTGCGATGGCAAGTGGAAGTGATGCTGCCAGAAGTGTTTCTCAACTCGTGTTATTGGATTCTAATTTTGATGCAATGCCAAAAGTTTTGGCAGAGGGAAGAAGAACGATTAATAATATTGAGCGAAGTGCGACACTCTTCTTAGTAAAAACCATTTATTCTAGTATTTTATCTGTTCTCTTTATTTTCTTGCCGTTTTCTTATCCTTTTATGCCGATTCAGATGTCGCTCACGAGTATGTTTACAATTGGGATTCCTTCTTTTGTACTAGCCTTGGAACCTAATAAAGAACTTGTGAAAGGAAATTTTTTGACGAATGTTTTGAAAAGAGCTTTTCCAGCGGCTTTAGCCATTGTTCTTCACATTGTTTTAATTGCGTCTTTAAGCCCTGTCTTTCATTTGACGGAGGCAGAAACATCAACTCTTTGCGTGTTTACGATCGGCTATATTGGTTTCTTATTACTTTATAATATTTGTAAACCTTTTAATACGATACGAAAGTGTTTATATGGTTTCTTAGTAATTGGTTATATTTTAGGATTTATTGTATTTCGAGATCTTTATTCACTTGCCCATTTAAATTTAAAATTATTATTTTTTATGGGTGTAATTATGTTGCTCGGATTCTGTATTTATCAATTTAATTATTATATTTATTTAAAATGGTTTTCAAAAGAAATATGATGTATTTCTTTTTTGATAGACATTTTGGATTAAAACATATACAATAGTGTATACATTAATGGAGTGATACGATGAAAATGGAATGGGAAGAAGAGCGAGAAAATTGGTCTTTACTTTCAAAAAAGGCAATTGATCATTTACGAATGATCAATAGAAAAAGAAAGAAAAAAGAACCGCTTTCTATCTATGAAGAACGGGATTATATTCAAATCAAAGAGCTTTTGTTATTTGCTTATGAACCGGTTATTTTTAAGGTTCAAAGTATTTATTTTGCTTTTATAGAAGAAAAGGATGATTTGTTTCAAGCTGGTTATTTGGGATTGATGAAGGCGATTGATCAGTTTGATGGCTCTGCTTCTTTTTCTACTTATCTTTTGGGAATGGTTCGAAGAGAAATGGAACGTTTCGTTGCTCGTTCTTCTTATGCGTTGCGTCTACCAGCTAAATTGATACAAGTATATCGAGAATTAGATGAAATACAAAGCGGCATGGAAGAAAACGATTGGAATCAGTTAATGGAAGCGTATAATCGTCAACATAGAAGTGAAGATCATCTTCAAATGGCAGATTTAGTTTCTTGGTATCAATATCGAGAGATGAGTTCATTTGAAACATTAACAGAAGAAAATGACCATATTTCATGGGAAACAATTTCTGATAACAAAAAAGCTTTTGATCGCGAGTTATATCTTCTTGTTCATCGTTATATGAAAGAAGCCGTAACGGCAAGACAATATGATGTTTTATGTAGTATTTATGGTGTCACTGAAGAAAAATCACTAGCACAGTTAGCTAGAGAACAACATGTGACGCGTGAGATGATGCGACAAGAAAAAGAAAGAGCGTTACAAAAGGTAAGAAATCGCTTACTCTCTTCAAAAGATCATTTAGTGATAAAGGACTATATACGAGATAAGGTCTTTATGAAACGTTTATTTTGAAAGAAAGATATTGTCTTTCTTTTTTTGTATAACAAAGATTTGATCTTCCATACTATTTATAGTAAAATAAGAAACGATGGGAAGTGTTGTTATGAAACTCAAAGTGGATTCTCGTAAGGTTATTCCTGGTGATACTTTTTTAGCGTTACGAGGAGTTGATAGTGATGGACATCAATATATTGAAAAAGCGATCGAAAATGGAGCTATAAAAATTATTGCCGAAGAGGGAAGTTATGCGGTGGAAACCGAAATTGTTCCAGATACAAGAGCTTATTTAGCTACTTATTTAAAGGATTATTACCACGACATGTTATCGAAGTTACAATTGATTGGAATTACGGGAACAAATGGTAAGACGACAAGTGCTTTCTTGCTTCATAAAGCATTCTATCAAGTGGGGATCAAAGCTGCTTATATTGGAACGGTTGGTTTCTATATGGATGAAAAGGTGCGTTCTTTAAATAATACTACTCCTGATTTATATGAACTTTATGCATTATTTGAAGAAGCTTATAAGCAAGGATGTAAAATCATTGTTATGGAAGTCAGTAGTCAAGGTATCGCTTATGGAAGAATCGAAGGTTTAGAATTCGATCTTGCGATTTTTACGAATTTGACACAAGATCATTTGGATTTTCATAAGTCGATGGGGAACTATGCTTTGGCCAAACAACAATTGTTTAAGCAATTAAAAAAAGATGGACTTGCTTTAATTAATGCGGATGATAGTTATAAAGAGTATTTCTTATTGGATCAAAATATTAATGTTACATATGGTTTTACGAATAGTGATTATCAAGTAATTGATTATCAAATGACAAATATCGACACTGTTTTTACATGTCGCTATCATGATGAATTGTATACGTTTGATATGTCACTTCTTGGAAAGTACAATGTTTATAATGCTTTGGTGACAATTGCTGCTTTACATGAATATGGTGTTTCGTTTGACAAAATTCGTTCTATTTTTCCACATCTTTCTGCTCCTGTCGGTCGTATGGATATGGTTCGATATCAGACGAATACGATTATTGTCGATTATGCTCATACGCCGGATGCAATCGAAAAAATTTTAAGGACGGTTGGGGAAGTAGAACCGGAGCACATTTATGTTGTTTTTGGTTGTACGGGAGATCGTGATCGTTTAAAAAGACCAATCATGATGGAATTAGTAACCAATTTGGCTGATTATGCTATCATTACGAATGATGATCCTCATGATGAAGATCCAAAACAAATCGTAGCGGATATGATTGACGGTATCGAAAAAGAAAACTTTGAAGTAATCTTAGATCGTCCTAAAGCGATTGCCAAGGGAATTTCCTTGTTGAAGAGTCATGATGTATTGTTGATTTTAGGAAAAGGCCATGAGGAATTTATGATTGTCAAAGACAAGAAGATTCCAATGAATGATAAGAAAATCGTCGAAGATTTATTAAAAGAATATCAAAGATAGGTGAAATCACCATTTTGTTATAGTGTCATAAACTGTAGCAAGAGGTGATTTTTTTGAATATTAAGTCCGACTCGAGGAAAATTAAAAAGGGAGACACCTTTGTAGCTTTGAAGACGTTACAACATGATGGACATGATTATGTTGATGATGCGATTCAAAGAGGCGCTACAAAAGTAGTTGTAGATCATGG
Organism: uncultured Bacilli bacterium; assembly: GCA_944358455.1. Lineage (GTDB taxonomy): Bacteria > Bacillota_I > Bacilli_A > RF39 > UBA660 > CALVRE01. The sequence goes on from CALVRE010000018.1 coordinate 22,179, forward strand.
GTTATACGATGTGGAAACGATTGTCGTCGAAGATACGAAAGAGTATTTGATTCAAATGTTAAAAGAGGAATATTATGATCAGATAAAAGATCTTAAATTGATTGGTATGACAGGTACAAATGGTAAAACGACAACTTGTTTTTGTATTCATGAAGCATTAAATAATCATGGTATGAAATGTGGATATATTGGTACGCTTGGATTTTATATAAAAGATAAGATTTGTGATTTACCAAATACGACGCCAGAGATTACAGATATTTATGAGATGTTACTCACATGTAGAGATAAAAATTGTAAAGTAGTAGTGATGGAAGTAAGTAGTCATGCTCTATCCATGAAGAGAGTCTCTGGTTTAGAATTCAATTATGTAATTTTTAGCAATCTTACGGAAGATCATTTAGATTATCATGCTTCTATGGAAGAGTATGCTTTGGCCAAACAAAAATTATTTTATATGTTAAAAGAAAATGGAAAAGCGATCATTAATTATGATGATCCATATAAGAATTATTTTTTATTAGAACAAAATCATAATATTACTTATGGATTTCAAGGTGGTGATTACCAAGTTACCCATTTCGCATTGGGGGGGACAAGGACAGAATTTACGCTTAGTCATGGAATGGATATTCCTTATACAACTTCTTTGCTTGGGAAACATAATATCTATAATTTAGTATGTGTGCTCATCGTTTTAGAAAAATTGGGAATCAACCAAGAAGATCGGGTGGAACTGTGTGAGAAGATGAAAGCACCAGCTGGAAGAATGGATACAATTCTTTATGATACTAATACGATTATTGTCGATTATGCACATACACCAGATGCTGTGGAAAAAATACTAGAAGCGATTCATGAGTTTTCAAAAGGTAATATCATTACCATCATTGGTTGTGGTGGTGATCGTGATCGTAAAAAGCGTCCGATCATGGCTCATATTGCAACAGCACTTTCTACATATGTTATTTTTACAAACGATAATCCACGTACAGAGGATCCGAAACAAATTTTTCAAGATATGGTACAAAACCTTGACAATTCTAATTATGAAATCGTGGAAAATCGAGAAGAAGCCATTATAAAGGGTATACAAATGCTTAAGAAAAATGATATACTTATAATATTGGGAAAAGGCCATGAAAATTATCAAGTAATTGGAACAGAAAAAATTGATTTTGATGATAAAGATATAGTAGTAAAAACAATTAGGAGTTGATGACAGTGTTAATTTTAGCAAAAGCGATACTAGCACTTATGATAGGCTTTGTAACAGCCATTATTTTTGGATTAATATTAATACCATTATTGAAAAAAATGAAAGTAAGACAAAATGTCAGCATCTTTTTAAAGGATGCGCATAAAGGAAAAGATGGGACTCCGACGATGGGGGGACTTATTTTTATCATTCCTACGATCGTCACCGTAATCATCTTGCTTTTAATGGATAAGATTGAATTTTCAGAAAACTTATTTATTGTGATGTTTGTCTTTGTTGCTTATGGAATTCTTGGATTTATCGATGATTTTTTAAGTATTCGAAGACACAACAATGAGGGACTTACAGAAATTCAAAAGTTGTTTGGTCAATTGTTTATAGCTTTGATCTTCTTCTTTATTTTTATGAAGAGTGGTGGACAGCCGGTATTGGATATTCATACTTTGGGGATTAAAATCGACATGGGATGGTTCTATGGAATCTTCCTCTTGTTTGTTTTAGTAGCTAGTAGTAATGCTGTCAATTTAACGGATGGATTAGATGGTTTAGCAGGTGGATTATCCCTTATTTCTTTTTTAGCGTTTGGTATTATCAGTTGGGGATCTCATTGGGTCGTGGGAAATGAAGATATTGCGGTATTTTGTTTTGTTTTAGTAGGTTCTCTTTTAGGTTTTCTTTTCTTTAATACTCATCCTGCAAAAGTTTTTATGGGAGATACGGGATCACTTGCACTAGGAGGAACACTTGCTAGTGTTGCGATTCTTACCAATCATGAAATTACGCTTATTATTGTTGCTGGTGTTTTTGTAGTAGAAACGCTTGCATGTATTATTCAAATATTGTCCATTAAACTTTTTCATCGTAAAGTTTTCTTAATGGCACCTCTTCATCATCATTTTGAAAAATTGGGATGGAGTGAGCAAGACATCGTAAAGACTTTCTGGTGTGCAGGATTAATTCTAAGTATGGCAGCTATTGCTTTTGGTGTATGGATTTAAGCAGAAATTTCTGCTTTTTTGATGCAAATAAAAAATCCAAATATGATTGGATTTTTTTTAAGGTCTTCTTGAATTGTAATGAAAAAAGGCTTTTTTTATTTTGTCATCATTTTGATGATAAGAAAGTGAGAAATCTCTTCCTTTTTCAATAAAATTTTACACAAAAAAGTCATTCGATAATGAAATTGTGATGTTTATTTTTTAAATTTATATTTTGTTGGTTCAGAGGGCTCAATTAAATTAGCCTCTAGTAATAGTGCAATAATTTCTGATGCTCTAGATTTTTTAACATGAAATATTTCCGCAACATCTTCCCATTTAAAGTTGTATTGGTAGTTAAATTTATCAAATAATTTTTGAATTTTATCATGAGTACTTTTTGTTATATTTAACGGAAGATTTTTGTGTAGTTTAATTAAAAAATAATCTTCATCACTAACAATATTTCCACTCATAACCGGACTTTTTTTGCCCATAGCCGGACTTTTTTTGATATAATTTTTATTTGGAAATATCACTTTAAATGATGAAACATCAGAATAAAAGGTCGGTTTGATATCATAATCATTATATGATTCTACTATCCTTGTCAAGCCACTAGCTCTACGTTCCATAAAATGTAGTCGATTAAAGATGTCTGAAATAACTCTATTTCGTCTCATTGATGAAACTTTGGTGATATCTAGATTTTGAATAAAACTGCCATCTATCATTCCGCCAGGTGAAGTTATTTCCAATCTGTTATCATATATATCTATATGAATTTCGGAACCAACCATTTGATAATCTCGATGAATAATAGCGTTAACTATAGCTTCACGAATTGCCCTAACTGGATAATCTTCTATTTCTATTCTTTTCATTCCTTTAATTTCCCAACTAGTTCTAGAATGATTCTTTATGAATATTTCGGCATTTTCTAAAAGCGAAATAATACTCCCTGTATATTCTTTATCATCGATAGCATCTCCTTCAACAGCTCCTTTAACTAAACCTTTCCATCGAGTACAAAAAATTCTTGATTGAATTAATAATCCTTGATCGGATAAAAGTAGTCCTGCATTTGTTACTTTCTTACTTTTTGTCATTAACTCTAATGATATATAATCTTTATCTTTATTTAATTCTTTAGTCGTTTCCTTTTTTAATGTTGCATTTAATAAAGTGAAACTAACATCAGATATATCATACTGACTAGGTAATTCATCAAAAGTTGTGTTTTGTCCTTTCAAAATTAATCCGTCTAATATATGTTTAGGAGCAATTATGGATTGGTTTCCGGCTCTAATAAAAGCTTCTTTTCTTCCATCTCCATGATAATAATATGGAGTTCTTGGTCCATCTCCTACTTTCACTTCTAAAAAATCCTTATTGTTTTCCTTAAAGGTTTTTAATTCGTATCTTGGGAGTGGAGTAATTTTATCATTTATTAATTCAGATACTTTTTCTGAATCCTTAATGATATCTTCTAGCCCAACAGGTTCTCTATCCACATCTTTTATTCCAAATAATAAAATTCCACCATTTGAATTAGCAAATGCTGATACGGATTTAAGCCAACTTTTAGGTTTATTATATTCCACTTTCTCTTTAAATTCTATATTTGAGTTTTCTACTTTTTCATAATCTTTTAATTGCATATAACACCTCCATCACTATTATATATTATACAGTATTTTTTTACTCCTTTTGTCATTATATGTTGTAATTAAATAAATTTCCGTTTAAAAGTGGATTTTTTATACAAGTAAAACATAAAACTCCACTTATAACCGGACTTTTTAACTTATAACCGGACTTTTTAATTTTGGTAAATTATAGTCAATTTAAAACAAAACGTGATTTGTTATGATTTTAGCAGAAATTTCTGGTTTTTTTGTTAAGAAAAGTAAAGTGCTTGCTTTTGGTCGTATGGGAAGAGAAAAACGTGTTATAATAAAATTGAATAAAGGAGGATATATGAAGGAAGAATTAAAAAATATTGTATTAATGGGATTAGGTGCGATGGCACTCACCACCGATAAAGCGAAAGAGCTTAGAGAGGAATTATTAGAAAAAGGTACAAAGCTTTATCAAGAAGGAAAAGTGGCTAATGAAGAGCTGAAACATAATATCGAACAAAAAATAAAAGAAAGTGTCACAGTCGTAGTAGAAGAAAAAGATATTACGAAGGAAGATATTATGAAGGCAGTTCAGATGATGAATGAGGAAGAAAAAGAAGAACTGATGAATTGGTTAGGTAAAAAGGAGAAGAATAAGAAAAAAGATGAGTAGTGAAGGGAATCGTTTAAAGGAAATTATCGATGTTATTCGTGAGCATAATTTGATAAAAGATCAATCTCCTGAAAACATTCGTTCCATGATCGAAGATTTAGGTCCCACTTTTGTGAAAATGGGGCAGATTCTATCTTCTCGTGGGGATTTGATCCCTAGAGATCTTTGTGAGGAATTAAAAAAATTACGTTGTGCAGTAAAGCCGATGTCTTATGAGGAAGTAGAAGAAATTTTGAATCGTGAATATAATGGACATGTGAATGATATTTTTGTTTCGATCGAAGAAACACCAATTGGATCGGCTTCCATTGCCCAAACACATAAAGGAATGTTAAAGACGGGAGAAACGGTCGCCATTAAAGTTCAACGAAAAGACATTTATCAGATGATGACATTAGATGCGAAATTGTTGAAGAGAACGATATCGATTTTGAAATTAGATAAATTCTTCGGTAATGTTGCCGATTTGAAGGCTATTGTCGATGAAATGTATGAAAGTGCGAAGGAAGAAATGGATTTTATCATTGAAGCGAATCATATTGAAGAGTTTAAACGCAATAATGATGATATTCTTTATATCAAACCACTTTCTGTATACAAAGAGTTTTCCACACCTTATGTGTTGGTGATGGAATATATTGATGCTCCATTTATCAACGATAAAAAGACTTTACTTGAACAAGGATATGATATGGAAGAAATCGGTAGTAAACTTGCCGATCATTATATGAAACAAGCGATCGATGATGGTTTTTATCATGCAGATCCTCATAGTGATAACATCAAAATTCAAGATGGAAAAATCGTCTATTTAGATTTTGGGATGATGGGAAGATTAAGTGCCAAAAATAAAGAGTTGTTAAATCGATGTGTGATCGCAATTATCAAGAATGATATTTCAGAAATTGCTCACTTATTGACCACTTTAGATACAAGTCGTAATTCGATTGATTATCGAAAATTAACTCGCGATATTAAGAAGATTTTAGATAAAAATGGAACGACTGATATCATCGATATTGATGTGAAAGAATTTGCTCTCGATATGTTTGATTTGTTAAATTCTAATAAGATAACACTTCCAAAGGATATTTCGATGCTGTTACGTGGTATTGTTGTTTTAGAAGGTGTGTTAGAAGAGATTGATCCAAATATCAATTTGATGCGAGTTTTAAAAAATCGTTTTCAAAATCAAAATTTTTTAACAAAAGAAAACTTAGAAAAATTATCATTGCGTTTTGTTGAAAATGCTCATGATTTATTGATGATTCCTGGGGAGACACTATCTCTTTTAAAAGGGATCAATAGTGGAGAATTACGTTTTAATGTGGAACTTCATGATTCAGAAAAACGATGTAATGATACGAGACATCTCTTTTATCAAGTAATTATTGCCATTCTCGATCTTGCTCTTATTGTTGGTATTAGTATTTTGATGATAACAGATCAAGCGAGTCAATCTTGGCTTTTCTATATTTATATTACATTTGCAATTATTTTGACTGCTTGGTTATTTTTTCAAATGATTCGTCAAAAAAGAAAATAAGTATGTAGAAAAGAAACTTCGGTTTCTTTTTTTGTATGGATGATCAATTGTATATAGTTGTTGACAAACAATATTATACAACATATAATATTGTTGAAAGGGTGATAAACTTGAGTTTTGGAATTGGTTCTACTTTATTAGATGCTTGTGTTCTCTCGATCTTATCACGGGGGGATACATATGGTTATATTCTTACTCAGAATGTGCGAACCATTATGGATATTTCGGAATCCACTTTATATCCAGTTTTGCGAAGGTTACAGAAAAACGGATATTTGACCACTTATGATCAACCTTATCAAGGCAGGAATAGAAGGTATTATCATATTACGGAAGATGGACAGAAACAATATGAAATGTTTAAAAAAGAATGGTTTCTTTATCAGGAAAAAGTAAATGCTTTATTGTTAGGAGGAAACGAAGATGAATAGGAAAGAGTTTATGAAAACTTTGGCACAAGGAATTAATACTTTGCCAGATGAAGAGTTTCATGATGCAATTAGTTATTATAATGAATACTTTGATGAAGCTGGTGCGAAAAAAGAAAAGAAAGTGATTAAAGAATTGGGTGATCCTACTAAAATTGCAGCTCAAATCATGGATGATTATCGTGAAAAGCAGGAAAACGAGAAAATAGAAACAGAACCAACGACATCTCTTCCAAAGGATCATAGTTGGATATGGATTTTATTTATTTGCTTATCTCCTATTTTAGTTCCTCTTGCTTTTGTATTCGTTCTTTTATTATTTGTTGTTATTATTATGATATTTGCTTTTTTCTTTGCACTTTATGTATTAGTAGTGGCACTCTTCTTGTCGGGATTATTTTCGTTGGGGATTGGAATTATTACTTTGTTCACTCATGTTCCAACGGGGATTTTTACAATAGGAGCAGGATTTTTATTGATTTCTTTGGGGCTTCTTCTTTTCATTCCAATTAATATGCTTACGATGATCACAATGAAAGGCATTGTGAAATGTCAACGTTCTCTTTTTAGAAAGGGGAAGAAACATGAAAAAAGGATATAAACGATTAGCGATTATTGGGGGAGTTTTATTACTGGTCGGTATTTTCTTTACGGCTATCGGGCTTGCACTTGGAGGACATCATAGACTTAGTATTGGACCTAGTGGTATTGTCGTGGGGTCTGGTGATTTCTTCGAAAAAATGCAAGAATTTACCAACATTCAAAACCTTACTTTGGATGTTCAAGCTGCAAATATCAATTTTATCGAATCCGATACTTATCGCATTGAATATGGATACCATGAGACTGACCAAATAACATTAAATGAAAAAGATGGACATGTGACGATTACGGGAAAGCATCAAAATCGTTTTTGGCTGTTTCATTTTTCTTGGTTTCGTTCAACTGAAACCACAAATTATATCAATATTTACTATCCAAAAGATAGTCACTTTGAAAAAATTGAAATTACGAGCGATGTTGGGGAAATTGCTTTTGATCATACGAATATTGATACCTTAACTTTAAATAGTGATATTGGGAGTGTTACAATAAAAAATACCTATATAGGTAGTGCCGATTTTGATCTTGATTTGGGTTCATTAGAAATGAACGATAGTACTTTAAATCATACCGATATTGATCTTCAATTAGGAAGTTTAGAAATGCTTCACACCATTAGTAGCGATTTAGATGTTTCTTTATCGATGGGTGATGCAACCATTATTGGTACTTTATATGGTACTCATGAGATCGACTGTTCTATGGGAGACGTCGATATAACGATTGAAGGTTCAGAAGAAAATTACCGTTATGAACTTTCTACGTCATTGGGAAGTACTTTTATCAATCAGGAATCCGTATCCAATCATACTTCTAAAAAAGATGGTCAGTATTTCATTAAAATTACGAATAGTATGGGAGATAGTTCTTTAAATTTTAATTATTAAAATAGAAAACAGTAGATCAAAAGGCTACTGTTTTTGCGTATATATGTATCGGTGAGGTCGATACTATTAGAAAGGAGATATGGATTATGAAAAAAGTCATCTTATTCATTTTTTTAGCTATGTTTCTGTCGATTGGTTTAGGATGTTTGAATCAGAATATAAAACAAGATAACCAATCGGATGTTAGTTCGGATCCGGTGATAGAAACGAGAACGTTATCTATGGTAGCTGTAGGCGATGCTTTGATTCATGGTGCAGTTTATCTGGATGCGAATACTCACGAAATCGGTAGTGATGGTTATTATCAATATGATTTTACGAACATGTTTACTGATATAAAAGATTTGATCGCACCATATGATTTAAAATTTTATAATCAGGAAACTGTTATCGGTGGAAAAAGTTTAGGATTATCTCATTATCCACGCTTTAATTCGCCAGATGAAATCGGATTAGATTTAATTAAAACTGGATTTAATGTCGTAAACTTAGCTTCTAATCATACTTTGGATAAAGGAGAGATAGGAGCGATGTATTCCGCTACCTTTTGGGAAAATCAATCAGATATCTATGCGGTAGGTTCTTATACTTCATGGGACAACAGAAACAGGGTACGTGTGGAAGAAAAAAATGGTATTAAGTATAGTATTCTTAGTTATACTTATGGAACCAATGGATTACCAGTTCCAGCTGGCAAAGAGTATTTAGTGAATGTTTATCGTGATGAACAAGTTAAAATCGATATCGAAAAAGTACGAGATCAAGTCGATTTATTAATTGTCTCGATGCATTGGGGAACCGAATATCAACATGAACCAAATGATACTCAAAGAGAACAAGCTAAATATTTGGCTTCGCTCGGAGTTGATGTGATCATTGGACATCATCCACATGTGATTCAACCCATTGAATTTATCGATGATACATTAGTGATCTATTCGTTAGGAAATTTTATATCTGCTCAAAATGGAGTGAATAAAAGAATTGGTATGATGGCAGCATTTACTTTTCAAAAAGTGATGACGGATGGCATTACAACGGATTATTTTTTATCCGATGTCAAGTCAGACTTACTTTGGACTCATAGTGTATCTTCTACTCAATTTAAAGTTATTCCTTTCTCAAACGTAACTGAAGATCATTTATCTCATTCCAAGGAGATTTATGAGCGATATAAGCAAATTATCAATCCAAGTACAGATCCTCGAATTCAAGTTGGCTTTTTCGAAACATAAAAAAATCCAATTACAAATTGGATTTTTGTCATAGTTTCATATCTCCCATTAAAATATCGGTTAGATATCGCCAATATAATTCCAAAATATTGGCTTTTTTAATATCTTCTTTAACCGTGATAGGGATTGTTCTTGTGACCTTATCATCTTCTTTAATCGTAAGATTACCAATGACGTCACCTTTTTGTAATGGGGCTTTCAAATTGTCGACTTCTACTTCATAAGTAGCATTTTTCTTAGTACCTGCTTTTTTATTTAAAATTGTTACTTCGCTAGCTGGTGTAATTTCAATATATTTTTGTTTTCCCATTTCAATTTCTTTTTTTCCTAGAATACTGTTTTCAGAAAGAAGTGTTTCTACTTCGTATTGTGCAAAAGCATAATCTAACATGGCCGTTGTTTCCGCGTTTCTCGTTTTACTATCCGGTTCTCCCATGACAACCGTAATAATACGCATGTCATTTTTCTTGGCTGTCGTTGTAATACAATATCCGGCCGTTTCTGTATATCCTGTTTTTAGACCATCGACACCTTCATAGAAACGTACTAATTTGTTGGTATTGACAAGCCAAATTTTACGATCGGTATCTTCTCTTAAATAATCTTCATAGATAGAAGTATATTCTAATACCTTAGGATGTTTCACTAGTTCTTTCGCGATCATGGCCATATCATAGGCAGAAGAATAATGATTAGCTTCATCTAAACCATGTGGATTTTTAAATTCGGTATCGGTAAGTCCTAATTCTTTTGCTCGATTGTTCATCATTTTTACGAATTCGTCTTCTGTTCCAGCAATTTTTTCTGCCATTGCAACAACAGCATCGTTTCCACTGGCTACCGCAATACCTTTAAATAAATCATCAACACTCATTTTTTCGTTTGTCTCTAATAAAATTTGACTACCACCCATTCCAGAAGCATTTTCACTTACTGTTACCATTTCATCCCACGAAATTAATCCTTTTTCCACGCTTTCCACAATGAGTAACATCGACATCATTTTTGTCATAGAAGCAGGTGGTAGTTTTTCATGAGCATTTTTTTCAAATAAGATTTCTCCCGTACTTACTTCTATCATAATCGCACTTTTCGCACTTTCAGCTAGCTTTAGTTCTTCTGCATTTACTTCGATAAAAGAAAAAGGAATCATTAATAAGCATGTCATCAAGATACAAATTATTTTTTTCATAACTCACCTCTATTAAAAAATATGAGTTTATAAAAAAAATAGTAGTCTTTTCTACTATTTTATCGTAATTTTTTTAGCCAATTGTTTTAAATCTTCTTTATTTTTGAGCTTTGGGATACGGTCAATTTGTTCAAAATCGAGTTCAAGATGATCTAAATGATAGAATTCTTTTAGTTGGCCTACCATTTGCTTATAATAAGCAATGGCTTGACCTTTCTTCTCATCGATCAACAGATCGACGGTTGGTTTTAAATAATTTTGATATAGTTGTTGGGCAATTCTTTCTTTATTTTGATCTTGCATTAATCGATTACTAATAATAGGTCCAATGACATAGTATTCAAGTAATAGTGATCGATATTCGGGATTACCAATCATGTAATCATCACGAAGATTGCGCAACAATTCCATTTCAAGACAATCGTCAGGATAGTTTAAAATATCGCATATTGCAGTTGTTACAAAACAACTACTTCGATAAGTGTAACCGTTGCGATTACAATAATTGATCCCATCTTCGTTTTCTAATTCACATTGTCTTTGAGTACGGAAACTAGAAACATATCCTGCACAAGATTGAGAATTATCAACATCAAAAAAACGATTGTATTCGGTGCAATATGCTTCATTTTCACTGCAACGCTTATAAAAATTAATATGTCCACAAAATAAGCATTTTGGCATAATTTCACTTCCTTGTCTGTTATTATAGCAAAAACTTAGAAAAAAGCAAGTGAAATAATTTATGTCAATTATTCTTGCAAAGATGATACAAATTTGCTAAAAGGAGAGCAGAATGAAATAATAATATTGTGTGCATAATGCATACAGAGGAGGGGAGTACTTACCCCTTTTTTTTGTTGAAAGGAGTTCAGTATGAAAAAGTGGAAATTCATAGGATTGATCGTTGTTTTGATGTTGATTACAAGTACGACGACTTATGCCGTGACAACCTTATATGATGCCGTAGAAGTAGAATACGATAATCGTAATAGTGGAACAGAAGAAATAGAAGTGCAGGGAGCGATTGATAAACTTTATGATTTAGTGGGAAAGTGCCCAGAAGGATACATCTGTAAACCAGTTATTCGGACATGTTTTATAGTGGAATCTCTGATATTACCAATAGCAGTGCTAGCTAAAATTTTTATTGAAGTAAGACTCAGCGATGTAAATAGAATAGGAACGATTACTATTAAAAATTAATGGTAATAAAAACAAGAATATTTCACAATATTCCCGTTTATTTGATATATCCATTTTGTATATATTTGGTTTCGTTTACGACAATGAAAGCTTTAGGATCTAATTTTTTAATGAGTTCTGTTAGATGATCAAAATTCTTTTTGTTGATTTCGATAAACATCATATATTTTCCTTCTTCTTCGTTTTTTCCTTTTACATCAATTACGGATACGGCATATCCTTCATTGCGAATTGCTTTGATTACTTTTTGATCGTGGTCGGTGGTAACGACTTGTAGGCCTAAGTTTCCTTTGACAAAACGTTCAGAAATATACGAACCTAAAAAAGTTCCACAAGCATATCCACTTGCATACGCGATCATGATCCATAGACTGTTGTCAGTACCAGTTAGAGCATCTTTAGCGATAACAAACCAAATCGATATTTCGATAAAAGCAATGAAGAAGGCTAGAACCGATCTTCCTTTTCCAACCATAATAATTCTTACTGTTCCTAGAGATACATCACAGATACGAGCAATAAAAATCGTCAAACATGTTATGAATAACTCCATACTATCACCATTGTTACAATATCATATTTTTCTTTGTTTTTAAATATAGGTTGTGACATTTTTGTAATTTTTATGCATGTGGTTGGTTTTTTTAGGGAAAGATAGTATAATAAAGATGGTGATGATATGAAAAAGAAGGTAAGATTAAAGAAAGAGGTCAAGTATGGCTTTATTGGAATCGTTGTATTGATCATTGCGATTGTTTTCTTAGTTCAATTCATTTCTTATCGAACTAGTACGAAATATAAATTAAAAGATCTTGGTTATACGACAGAAGAAGTTACGACGATAATCGAAAAGTTGGACCATGAGCAAGTAAAAGATATTTTGAAAATGGAATATAACCAAAACATTGTTCTTTTTTTGCAGGAAAAATATTTTATTTATGATAATTTAGAGCGTTATCTTGATTATCAAAAGGAAAATCAGGATAAAAGCACAAGTGATGTAGTGACAATGGTCAATGTTAATCGTGATCGTGATTTTTATACAGATACGAAAGAAACTGATTTAAGTTTAGGAGATCTTATCTTGGTGAATAAATATTATTCGCTTCCTGATGATTATGAACCTGAAAATATTGTGAAAATGAATTTACAATATGCTTATGATGACAATTCTATTCGTGATTATGTTTATGATGCCTTTCTAGAAATGTATCGTGCAGCAATGGAAGAAGGATATCAATTGATTACAAATTCTTCTTATCGTGATTATGATTGGCAAGATACTCTTTATAATAATTATAAAACATCACGTGGACAAGAATATGCGGATGCTTTTGCAGCAAGACCTGGATATTCGGAACATCAAACTGGACTTGCCCTCGATATTACTTGTTATAATTGTACAAATGGTACATTTGATGATTTTGCGGAATCAGAGGAGTACCAATGGTTACTCAAGAATAGTTATAAGTATGGTTTTATTTTACGTTATCCAGAAGGAAAGGAAGATATTACTGGCTATAATTTTGAAGCATGGCATTTTCGTTATGTTGGAAAGGATATGGCAAAGAAAATCTACAATTCTGGACTTACATTTGATGAATATTATGCATATTATATTGAAAAGTAGAGAAATCTACTTTTCATATTTTTTGAATTTTCATGCATACTAGTAGTGAGGTGTAAAATGAAAAAGGTTAGAATTAAGAAATGGGTTTGGTTTGTTTTCGTTTCCCTTTTGATTGGAATTATAGTTTGGTTCTTGTTTTTTCATAAAGATGAAACGGTTATGAAGGATCTTAGTTCATTTCATGAGACGGAAATAAAAAAGTATGCAGAAGATTTAGGATTGCAATTAGAGTTATCTTATGAGTATCATGATACGATCGAAGCGGGAAAGGTGATTTCACAATCGATTGAAGCCGGTACTAAAATAGAGGACAATATGAATTTAAAAGTAGTTTTATCGCTTGGAAAATTGGATGAAGAGGCTTTGAGAGAAGCGGGAGTGAATGAGATGGGAAAAGTTCCTATCATGATGTATCATGGTATTCACAATTTAAAAAACGAAGATACGGATTATATTGGTGGGAATGTCGATAAGGATGGATATCAAAGAACGGCCGAAGCGTTTCGAAATGATTTGGAAATGTATTATCAAAATGGATATCGTATGATTCGTCTTAATGATTATGTCGATGGTATTGTCGATGTGCCATTTGGCAAAAGTCCAATCGTTTTAACTTTTGATGATGGTTTAAAAAATAATATATTGGTGACTGGTGTCGATGAAAATGGAGAAATTATCATCGACCCTAATAGTGCGGTTGGAATATTAGAAGAATTTAAGAAGAAATATCCTGATTTTGGAGTGACTGCTACTTTCTTCATCAATGGCGGTTTATTTGAACAGCCAGAATATAATGAACAGATTTTAGAATATTTGATTGAGCATGGATACGACATTGGAAATCATACTTATACTCATCCTGATTTTACTAGGATTAGTTATGATACAGCAGTTACGGAAGTTGGTAAGATGTATGTTTTATTGGAACAATATTTAAAAGATCAGTATGTTCCGATTATTGCTTTACCGTATGGTTCCCCATATAAGAAAACACATGATAATTTTAGTGCGATATTAAGTGGTACTTATGATGAGGTTTCCTATCAAACGAAAGCTACACTACAAGTTGGGTGGGAAAGTAATGTTTCTCCTTTTAGTAAAAACTTTGATCCTCAATTTATCAAACGTATTCGTGCATATGATAATGATGGAACGGAATTTGATATTGCGTATTGTTTTGAAGCACTAAAGAAAAATCGTTACATTTCGGATGGTAATAAAAATCAGATTACGATACCAGAAGAGAATCTGAGTTATGTAAGTGAAAATGTTACCCTCTCCATTGTTACTTATTGATTTTTAGTTGACATTTTTATTTAAAATCCATATAATGATAGTATTAAATGCGAAGAACAAGAGGAGTACCTTGTAATTATGGATAGAGAGTTCGTGGTTGGTGGAAGCGAATCGTAAGAAGAGGGAAGGTAGCTTGGGAGTTGCTTACTGAATAGTTAGGTAAAGACGTATCCTTGCGTTAAAAGGTCGAGGTAATTTCTTAGTAAATTACGAATTAAGGTGGTACCACGTCATCACGTCCTTATAGGATGTGATTTTTTTTGGAGGTATTTATGAAAGAAGTATTCGAACGCTATTTACAACATTTCGATTTGACGAATCCGGATATAAAGAAAAAACAGATTCATACTTACCAGGTTGCGGAGAATTGTTTGGAGATTGCAAAATCGCTTGGGTTATCTGAACAAGATCAGATTCTTGCTTACCAAATTGGTATTTTACATGATATTGGACGTTTTCATCAGTTGGAACTAACAAATTCTTATGATGATCAAGTGTTTGATCATGCGGATTATGGTGCGCAGTTATTATTTGATCAGGGCTTGATTTCAACGTTTCCAGTACGGGTGGGAAACTATGAAGTTGTAAGAAAGGCAATCGTGAATCATAATAAATATGAAATCGAAGATGGATTAGAGGAACGTACAAAGTTATTTTGTAAGTTGATTCGTGACGCGGATAAAATTGATATTTTAGAACTTAGTTGTGATGGTATGATTCAAACTCGTTTAGATGGTCCAGCGAGTCCTGATATTTTAATGCAATTAGAGCGTCATCAATCGGCAAAAGTAACGCAAATTCGTTCGAATATAGATCGTATATTGATACGCATTGGCTTTTTTTATAATCTTTATTTTCTTCCTTCGATGCAAATTGTATTCGATCGTGAGATTGTGAAACGATTGGAAGATAAGATAGAAGATGACATCGTGCATCGAGAATTGGAAAGAGCACAACGTTATTTAAAGGAGAGATTAAAATGTTAGAAAAAAAATATAATCATTTAGAAGTAGAAAAAAATAAATATGAAACCTGGAAGCAGAAGGGTTATTTTACGAGTGGAGATTTAAGTAAAAAGCCATTTTGTATTGTGATTCCTCCTCCTAATGTTACAGGAAAGTTACATTTGGGTCATGCTTGGGATACCACTCTTCAAGATATTATTATTCGTTATAAACGTATGGATGGATTCGATGCATTATGGGTTCCCGGAATGGATCATGCAGGTATTGCAACACAGGCGAAAGTTGATAAAAAGTTGAAAGAAATGGGATATGAGCCTCGCGAAATGGATCGTGAAGAATGGTTAAAACATGCATGGGCATGGAAAGCAGAATATGCAGATAATATTCATGAACAGTGGGCTAAATTGGGACTTAGTCTCGATTATACGAAAGAACGCTTTACTTTGGATGAAGGGCTAAGTGAGGCAGTAAAACATGTATTTGTTACTCTCTATGAGAAGGGATATATATATCAAGGAGAACGTATTATCAATTGGGATCCTGAGGCAATGACCGCGTTATCTAATGAAGAAGTCATTTATAAAGATGTCGAGGGAGCGTTTTACCATATTAAGTATATGTTAGAAGGTGGCAGCGATTATCTTGAAGTTGCAACGACACGTCCTGAAACATTATTTGGAGATACGGCTGTTGCTGTTAATCCAGATGATTCTCGCTATCAAAAGTATATTGGTAAGAAGGTAGTATTACCAATTATTCATAAATTGATTCCAGTTATTGCTGATATGCATGCTGATCCTGAATTTGGAACTGGTGTCGTTAAAATTACGCCGGCTCATGATCCAAATGACTTTGAAGTGGGAAATCGTCACAATTTGGAACGTATTGTCGTTTTAAATCCAGACGGTACGATGAATGAAAATGCTGGAAAATATAATGGGATGGATCGTTTTGAATGTCGCCATGCATTGGTGCATGATTTAGAAGAAGAGGGTCTTCTTATTTCGGTTGAAAAGATGACACATTCGGTTGGGCATTCAGAACGTACGGATGTTATGATCGAGCCATATTTATCGAAACAATGGTTTGTCAAGATGGATGTTTTAGCAAAACAAGTACTGGATAATCAAAAAACGGATGGAAAAGTATATTTCGTTCCAGAACGTTTTGAAAAGATCTTAAATCATTGGATGGAAGATTGTCATGATTGGTGTATTTCTCGTCAATTATGGTGGGGACATCGTATTCCTGCTTGGTATCGTGGTGATGAGATTTATGTCGGTGTAGAGGCACCACAAGGAGATGGTTGGGTACAAGATGCAGATGTACTGGATACTTGGTTCAGTAGTGCATTATGGCCTTTTAGTACGCTTGGTTGGCCAAAAGATACGGACTTACTGGAACGATATTTTCCTAATGATATTTTAGTAACGGGATATGATATCATCTTTTTCTGGGTATGTCGTATGGTTTTCCAATCATTGGAATTTACTGGTAAGAGACCTTTTAAAGAATGTTTAATTCATGGACTTATCCGTGATAAAGAAGGACGTAAGATGAGTAAATCACTTGGTAATGGAGTTGATCCAATGGATGTGATCGAAACTTATGGGTGTGACGCTCTTCGTTATTTCTTAGCGACAAGCAGTGCACCAGGTCAAGATTTGCGTTACGATGAAGAGAAAGTAAAAGCAACATGGAATTTTATCAATAAATTGTGGAATGCAAGCCGTTTTGTACTTATGAATGTCGAAAATTCCGATTGTAATCAATTTGATCATTTGACGATATCCGATCAATGGATTTTGACAAAATTGAATAAGACGATTGAAAAAGTTCGTAATCATATGGATAAATATGAATTCAATGTAGTAGGTAGTGAATTATATAGCTTTATTTGGGATGATTTTTGTGATTGGTATATTGAACTTGCAAAGATCAATATGAATGAGACAACGAAAACGGTACTTGTTTACGTATTAGAGTGTATTTTGAAGATGTTACATCCGTTCATGCCATATGTAACCGAAGAAATCTATATGATGTTGCCACATCATGGTGAATCGATTATGATTAGTTCTTATCCAGTTTATCAACAACAACAAGTATTTATGGATAAAACACAAGAATTAGAAGAATTAATTGCTTTTATCGTAAAAGTACGTGCATGTAAATTAGAAAATAGTATTCCAAAGGATGCGAAAGTATATTTGCATGGAAATCATGAAGATATTTTACTAAAATTATTGAAAGTAGTTCCTGAAAATCGTCTTTTTGAAAAAATGGAAAATGGTATTGAAGTAATGAGTAACGGATACGAAATAGCTTTCTATTTTGAGATCAAAGTTGATAAAGAAGAAGAGCAAAGGAAGTTATTAGAGGAACAAAGTCGTCTTACGAATTCAATAGAACGTAGGCGTAAATTACTTTCCAATCCTGGATATTTGGCAAAAGCTCCAGCATCGATTGTCGAGCAGGAACGAGCTAATTTAGCAAAAGAAGAGGAATCATTACGAAACATAAAAGAGAAACTTGGATAAGTTCTCTTTTTTGTATAAATTGTTTCTTTTCGTTCACAATAATAGTAGCGAGCCATAATTTACCACATTTTACGTAAAATCGTAAAAAGTGTCGAATAGTGTTGACTGGGAACTCCAAAATGTGGTATATTGTAATCGTAGAAAAAAATAGAGGAGGGAAATGAAATGAAGGCAAATAAAGGGTTCACCTTAATCGAATTATTAGCTGTTATTGTTATTTTAGCTGTAATTGCATTGATTGCTACTCCATTAGTAATGAATACAATTAACGATGCTAGAAAAGGTGCTGCTAGAGATGCTGCTTATAACTACATCCATGCTGTAGAAACTGAAATCGGACTTAACATGGTTTCAGATACTGCATATACTGTGCCATCTACAATCACAGATGCATCATTCGCTACAGTTAAGGGTACTGCTCCAACATCTGTAAGTTTATCTTTAGATGCTAATGGTGTTGTTCAATCAGGATACTTAGTTATCAATGGTTATACAGTAACAATCACCAATGGAAATGCTACAACTAAGTAATTATTTCATTTAACATAAAGGAACGCTTGGCGTTCTTTTTGTTTCCCTTAATATATCTATCTTTTTTTGGTGTTTTCCTGTATAATGGTGGTTGTAGATGAAAGAGTGATGAAATATATGAAATTAATATCAATCGTGGTACCTTGTTATAACGAAGAGGAAGCGTTACCATATTTTTATGATGAGATTACTAAAGTTGCCAAAACAATGAAAAAAGTAAATTTTGAATTTTTGTTTATCAACGATGGTTCGAAAGACAAAACGTTAGAGGTGTTACGTACACTAGCCAAAAAAGATAAACGAGTACGTTATGTTTCCTTTTCTAGAAATTTTGGAAAAGAAGCTGGAATGTATGCTGGATTAAAGGAGGCTCATGGTGATTACGTAGCAATTATGGATGCTGATTTGCAAGACCCACCATCTTTATTGCCAGAGATGTATCATGCTGTTACAGAAGAAGGATATGATAGTGCGGCTACACGTCGTGTGACACGTGCTGGGGAACCGCCAATTCGTAGTTTTTTTGCTAGATGTTTTTATAAATTGATTAATAGTATTTCGAAAGCCGACATTGTTGATGGTGCGCGCGATTTTCGTCTCATGTCTCGTCAGATGGTCGATGCGATTCTTTCCATGACGGAATATAATCGTTTTTCGAAAGGTATCTTTGGTTGGGTTGGATTTGAAACCAAATGGATTGAATTTGAAAATGTTGAACGTGTAGCTGGAGAGACGAAATGGTCTTTTTGGAAATTATTCTTATATTCTTTAGAGGGAATCGTTGCCTTTTCAACGGCACCTCTTTCGATTGCTTTTATCATGGGGATTTTATTTTGTTTTATTGCGATTGCTTTTATCGTTGTCCGTACCATCATGTTTGGAGATCCTACTAGTGGTTGGCCATCACTCGTTTGTATTATTTTTTTAGTAAGTGGTGTTCAGTTGTGTTGTTTAGGAATTATGGGGCAATACTTATCTAAGACTTATTTAGAGACGAAGAAAAGACCTATTTATATTGTAAAAGAGACAGAACTTGATCATAAGGAGTAGTTTTTATGAAAAAGGTAAATAATTTTTTAAATGAAAAAAAAGGATATTTTCTATCTTTTTTCATTCCGTTATTGATATTATTGTTCTTGTTTACTTCGATGAAAGTGTTCTTTTTTGATAAATACAATTTGTTGATTTCTGATTTTTATGGACAGTATTATTCTCTGTTTTCTTATTTGCGAAATGCGTTAGTTGGTGATGGATCATTATGGTATTCATTTTCGAATGGTTTAGGCGGAGGAATGATTAGTACCATTGCCTATTATTTAGTAAGTCCTTTTAATCTTTTCATTGTTTTTTTCCCAGATAAGTATCTGTTATTGGCAATGGAATTAATTATCGTTTTGAAAATTGCTACTTGTGGACTTACAATGTATAGTTATTTACATTATCATTATCCGAAAAAAAGTTGGGTTCCACTTGTGATGTTTTCTTCTTGTTATGCTTTGATGGCATATGTCGCATGTTATTATTTTCATATTATGTGGTTGGATGGTGTTTATTTACTTCCACTTGTATGTTTAGGAATCGATCGTATCATTCAAAAGAAAAAACCGTTAGTATATGGCATTTCTTTGTTTGCAGCCATTTTGTGTAACTATTATATTGGTTATATGATCTGTATTTTTTCTGTTATTTATTTCTGTTATCGTCTTTTTGTTACTTATACTTGGAAATCGAATAAACGGGAAATGTTGGAGACATTTGTTCAATTTGCTATTACTTCGCTTGTTTCTGGTTTATGTACCTTTATGTTGATGATTCCCACTTTATTTGCTATGATCGATACGAATAAAACTAGTATTATTGGTGATTTTGGCAATTTGACGATAGATATTCCATTTGCGATTTATTTTTCTAAGTTGACGTTAGGTGCTCATAATATCAAAGATATTTTTGTCAACGAGGGTTGTCTTGTCTATTGTGGAATTATCGTCTTTATTTTGAGTATTCTTTATTTCTTTAATCGAAAAATTAGCAAGAGAGAAAAGTGGCTTTCGTTTGGTGTAATTGCTATTTTCTTGCTTAGTTTTAGTGTCAATTATGTAAATTTAGTTTGGCATGGATTTGCTAGGCCAATGTGTTTTTATGATCGTTTTTCTTTTATCTATTGTTTCTTTTTGATCGTGCTAGCTGCTCGTTCTTTCTTTTCGATTCAAGGGCTTGAAAAAATTCATTTTTGGATAATGGCCCCTATATTACCACTTGGCTTTTTAAGTTTATTATTCTATCAATTCGATTATGTAAAGTTTTATAGTGTTTATATCACATTAGGTTTTTATTTTCTTTATTTGTTACTTTTGTATTGTTATATTAAATACAAGGAAAAAAAGATCCATCGTTTACTTAATGTTCTATTGTGTTATTTAGTATTAGGAGAGTTACTTTTAAATTGGCAGTTAAGTTTTGATCATAGTCAAATAATGACGCAAAGAGAAAATTATGATTCTTATGATACTTATCAAATGATTAAAGAGCGCGTTAATAGGGAGGAAAACGAACCTTTCTATCGTATGGAAACGGATTTATATAGTTCTCATAATGATGCTTTGCTCTATCACTATCATGGAATCAATACTTTCTTATCGACGTTTTCACTTACACAATTAAATTTTTATCAAAATCTGGGATTTTTAGAAACCTCTCATTCGATTCAATATCGTGATGGGGTAAGTCCTCTTTTTGATGCTTTAGTTGGATTACGTTATATTGTCACTAGTCAAGATATGCCTTATTATGAAGTGATTGATTCTTTTCCATATTCTGTTTTTAGTACGAACTATTATGGAATTTATTATTCCCCACGTTATATTTATCAAAACCCATATGCCTTATCACTAGGATTTTTAGCTTCTAGTGATGTCAAAACGTTCGAACAAGATTTCTTGTTATCGAATGGAATTAATTATTTTACATATCAAAATTATTTAATGAATTCATTAGTAGAAAATAAGCAAGATATCTTTCAGCAGGCTAATGTACAATCTTTGGAAAATAATAAATATCTTATTACGATTCAAAATGAAGATGATCTTTATCTACGATTGATTTTATCGATGGTTGGTTTAGCGGATAATGATTTTACATTCTATATCGATGGTGAAGAATATGCGAATTTGCAATATCCGGAAGTTACCAATTTTATTTATATCAAAAATGATTATGAAATTGGCGATACCATCGAATTGGAAATTCGTAGTCATACTGGTTTAGTATTAGAGCATAGTCCACTTGTGTATTCTTTCAATTTGGATGCTTTTCAAAAACATATCGAAGAATTGAAACAACAACCAATGGAATTGATTACCTATGCGAATGGATATGTGCAAGGAAAAGTAAAGGTAACATCGGAAAAGAATGTATTATTTACTTCTATTCCTTATGAAAAAGGATGGCAAATTAAGGTAGATGGTAAGAAAGTAGAGGGATTAAAACTTGCCGAAGGATTATTAGGTGTCGAATTAACGGAAGGAGAATATACCGTTGAGTTTACTTACTATGTACCAGGATTGACGCTTGGATGTTTGATTTCATTTGCAAGTCTTCTTTGTGCGATTTTCTATTATCGTCATCGCCATAAAATCGATTCTATGATTGCCAATTTATATTTGAAACATGAAGAAATTTGGAACTATTTAATTGTTGGTGCGCTTACGACGATCGTCAATGTAGTGGTATATGCAATTTTCGCCAAATTATTATCTGTTCACTATATGGTAAGTACGATAATCGCTTGGATCTTATCGGTGTTATTCGCCTATGTGGCAAATAAAAAAGCCGTTTTTAAAACCAAAGTAAAAGATCGCAAAGAGTTGTGGAAAGAAATGGGGGATTTCTTTAAGTTCCGTGTGCTTTCCTTATTCCTGGAAATGGGATCGATGTATCTTTTAGTTAGTCTCTTGTCTTTTCAAGATTTATTATCTAAGATCTTGGTTAATATTATGGTAATTGTAGCTAATTATTTTTTCAGTAAACTATTCATATTTAAAAAAGAAAATAAGAAAGAAGAATAGGATGTGAACATATGGAAGAATTAATTATTGGATCTCATGTCTCGTTTCAAAAGGATCGTCAATTGTTAGGTAGCGTGTTAGAAGCGTTATCTTATGATGCTAATACTTTTATGTTTTATACTGGTGCTCCACAAAATACAAGTCGTGTACCAATTCGTGATGATCTTACCATAGAAGCTTATCAAGTGATGAGGGAACATGATATAAAATTAGAAAATGTCATTGTTCATGCACCATATATCATCAATTTAGCGAATAATGAAAAAATAGATTCCTATCACTTTGCAATTACTTTTTTAAAACAAGAGATCGAACGATGCGAAGCATTGGGCATGACGAAGCTTGTCCTACATCCAGGAAGTTTTGTCAAACTTAATCGTGAAATTGGAATTAAAAATATTATCGATGGTTTAAATCAAGTGATCGATAAAAATCAAAAAGTGGATATTTTATTAGAGACGATGGCTGGGAAAGGAACTGAATTAGGTGTTAACTTTTCAGAATTAAAAAAAATTATCGATGGAGTCGAGCATTCGGAAAAAGTGAAGGTGTGTTTGGATACTTGTCATCTGCACGATGCCGGGTATGATCTTACTCATTTCGATCAAGTATTAGAAGAGTTTGATCATGTGATTGGAATCGATAAGATTGGTTGTATTCATGTCAACGATAGTAAGAATGAAAGAGCATCTCATAAAGATCGCCATGAAAATATTGGTTTAGGAACGATTGGGTTCGATACGTTATCATCGATAATTTATCATCCTCTTTTAAAAAATATTCCTAAAATTTTAGAGACACCTTATATTACATCTAATGATGATGTGAAAGAAAAAACATTACCACCATATCGCTTTGAAATTGCGATGATTCTAGGCCGAAAAATGAATAAGAATTTATTAGAAGATATCAGAAACTATTATAAATAGTTCTGATATTTTTCTTTGAAATAACGATATAATTCAATCATTTTTTGATAAGTAGCCGGTTCTAATTTACTTTCTACTTCATCAAATATTTTTCTCGGATTACCATGCACTAAAGTTCGCCAGTCACGTTTGATATAAGTGGAGAAAATACATATTTCTTCTTTGGTTAATGTGATGCCATTTTGTTTGGCAAAACGGTCGATATCGTCATCTGTCATTCTTTCGACAAATTGACCAATTAAATAGTCATACATAAAAGTCACCTCATCCTATTCTATGATGCATTTTTCTGCATAATACGTACAAAATATTTAATAGAATAGAAAAAGGAGGAAGATGATGAAAAAGAAACCGAAAATTTATTATTCACATCCGAATCAATATAAAAATCAAAAGACGATTACGAAAGAACGATATCGTTTACTTTCCATTGCTATTATAGCGATTATGGCGATACTGACCTGTAACCTATTTTTTGTACAAATTTTAAAACATGATGAATATACGAATCGAGTACTAACGCTAAGTCAAAATGTGATTGAAGGTAGTAGTGCTCCTAGAGGGAGAATTTATGATCGCAATCATCGCTTGATCGTCGACAATAAACCGGTAAAGTCGATTTATTATAAGAAGCAGAATGGAACTTCAAAGAAAGAAGAAGTGGAAATTGCTTATCAATTAGCTGGTATGATCGAAGTTGATCATTCTAAATTATATGAAATTAACTTAAAAGAGTTTTGGTTACAAAATCATCCAGAGGAAGGAAAAGCGAAAATTACGGAGGAAGAATGGCGAGCATTAGAGACGAGGAAACTTTCCAGTAGCGATATTGAAAATTTGAAGTTGGAACGAATTACAGAGGAAGAGTTGAGTGAATATCAAGATATCGACTTAGAGGCTGCTTATATTTATTATTTGATGAATAAAGGATATTCTTATTCTGAAAAAACGATTAAAAATGAAGATGTAACGGATGAAGAATATGCTTTGGTAAGTGAGAATGTGGGAGTACTACGAGGTGTCAATACGAGATTAGATTGGGAACGATATTATCCTTATGGAGATGTTTTTAGAACTATTTTAGGGAATGTTTCTACTAGTGAAAGCGGGATTCCCAAAGAGTTGAAGGATTATTATATATCGAAAGGATATACGCTAGATGATCGAGTGGGGACGAGTTATCTGGAATATCAATATGAAGATTATTTGCGAGGAGTAAAAGATCAATTCTTGGTAAATAAAAATGGAGAAAATACCTTGATAAAAGAGGGAAGTAGAGGAAATGATATTGTTCTTACCATCGATATTGAACTACAAAAAGAAGTAGAACGAATCTTAGTAGAGGAAATTACCAAGGCTAAGAGTGAACCAAATACGGAATATTATAATCATTCGTTTGTGATTATTACAGATCCAAAAACAGGTGAAATTTTGGCTATGGCTGGTAAACAAGTGGTAAAGACTGCCGATGGATATGAAGTATATGATTATACCCCGGGAATTACAACTTCACCAGTTACCGTAGGATCGGTAGTAAAAGGGGCCTCTCATATTGTTGGATATAATACGGGAGCTCTTACGATCGGTGAAATTAGAGATGATGCTTGTATTAAGATTGCTTCTACACCAGAGAAATGTTCTTATAAATATTGGGGGATTATCAATGATATTCAAGCTTTAAAGTATTCTTCCAATACGTATCAATTTCGTACCGCCATTAAGGTAGGGAAGGGAAACTATGTTTATGATGCACCTCTTAAAATTGATGAATCGGCTTTTGATATTTATCGCAATACATTTGCTGAATTTGGATTAGGGGTTAAAACAGGTATCGATCTACCAGTCGAGAGTTTAGGTTATAAAGGAAGCAGCACGTTAGCAGGACATTTGCTTGATTTTTCGATTGGTCAATATGATACTTATACGCCTATTCAATTATCACAGTATATTAGTACGATTGCCAATAATGGAGATCGTATGCAACCATACTTGTTAAAAGCGGTTTATGAGCCAACCAAAGAACCACTCACGAATTTAATTTATGAAACTAAGCCCGTTTTACTCAATCATGTCAATACCGAAGATCGATATTTAGAACGAGTGAAACAAGGTTTTATCGAAGTGTTAAAGCCAGGTGGGACAGGATCGGGTTCGATCGATTTAAGCTATCAGCCGGCAGGAAAGACAGGAACAAGTCAAAGTTTTTTAGATACAGATGATGATGGTAAGATCGATACAGAAACGATTACTACAACCTTTGTTGCTTTTGCCCCAGTCGATGATCCTATCGTCACTTTCACGGTAATTTCTCCGGATGTTTCACATTATGGTAATAAAAGTAGTTATCAAACATATGTTAATAGGAGAATAAGTAAGGAAGTTTCAAAAAAATTCTTTGAAATTTACCAATAATTTGCTATAATAGTAACGAACGAAGCAAAAGGAGGGAAAGATCATGGCTAAAAAAGGAGAAAATCGCGAAAGAATTGATCTACAATGCACGGAATGTAAAGAAATCAATTATCGTACTGAAAAAAATAAAAAGAATACACCTGAACGTATAGAATTAAATAAATTCTGTAAGAGATGTGGAAAAACAACAACACATAAAGAAAAAAAATAAAATAAGGAATTTCCTTATTTTTTGATGAGAGGAGGATAGTATGTTTAATATTAATGATATTAAGAATGGTATGACTTTCACACTTGATGGACAAATTTATCAAGTATTGGAATTTTTACATGTAAAACCTGGTAAAGGGCCAGCTTTCATGAAGACAAAAATTAAAAATTTGCGAACGGGAGCTACAATTGAACGTACTTTTAATACGAATGTAAAACTTGAAAAGGCAATCATTGAAAAACGTGAAATGCAATACTTATATGCATCTGGTGATGTTTATAATTTCATGAATATGGAGACTTATGAACAAATTGAACTTACGAAAGAACAATTAGGTGATGCAGTCGACTATTTAAAAGAAGGAACGAATGTTCAAGTTACGTTCTATCAAGGAGAATTATTAGGAGTTGAATTGCCAGATAAGATGGAACTTACGGTTACAAGTACAGAGCCAGCTGTAAAAGGTAATACGACGAATAATGCAATGAAAGATGCGACAGTAGAAACTGGATTGCTAGTAAAAGTGCCACTTTTTATCGAACAAGGAGAAGTGATTCTCGTATCGACAAAAGATGGTAAATATGTATCAAGAGCATAAAAAGAAACGAAAGTTTCTTTTTTCTTTGTAAGATTTATTGCTTTTATTTAAGTTAAAATGAGCTGTCAAATGAAAATTAATATTCCGATAATTTTTGTTTGGAAGATATTAGTTGTATAATAAAGATATTGAAGGGGATATAGTTATGATTGAAAAAACAGTTTTTGAAAATAATGAAGAAATTATATTGTATGCAAAAGAAGTTTATGGTCTAGACATTTATAACGTAAGAAAGGTTGATAGGGGAAGTGCAAACATTTATTCTTTAAATGATGATAAGTATATATTAAAAGAATTCCAATCAAAATATTCTAAGGTTGAAATTGATAAGGAAATTGAAGTAATAAATCATTTAAGAAAGTTTGATATTAAAGTTCCAGAATATGTAAAGACTTTAAATAACAGATATAATGACGTATATAAAAATAAAACTATGATAATTCAATATTTTATAGAAGGATATACACTTAATAATAATGAGGGTACTTATGATCAAACAATAGAATGTGCAGATTGTTATGGTAAAATAGTTAGTGCTTTAAAATCATTGCCAATAGAATTACCAGATGCAGATTTATCTAGTTGGTATAGTCAAGAGAATTTTATTTTAAGTATAAAAAAACATGAAGATTTAATATCTATGCTAGATGAAAATGAAGAAACTGATCAAAAAATAAAAAAAGATATTTTAGAAAAAATTGAAATGATTAAATCAATTAGTTCTAGTACTAACTTTGAAGAAATGGCAAACTTATCTGTTTTAAATACACATGGTGATTATAATCTTTTACAATTTATCTACAAGGATGGAAAAATAAATTCTGTAATAGATTTTGTATCAGCTTGTAAAATGCCAATTGTTTGGGAGTTAATTAGCTCATATAGTTATATTGATAAAGATGCTAAGGATGGAGAATTCAACTTGGATACGTTTGTGGATTATGTTAAAACCTTCAATAAGTATATTAAATTAAACAAATATGATTTAAAATATATGGCACATTTATATCTAATTCAAATTTTAAATAGTAACTTTGGATATAAACAGTATATATATAATCACAAAAATACAGAATTATTAAAGTTTGGTTATTTACGTACAAATATTTGTAGATATTTATTCAATAATGCCTCAATCATTTCTAAGCGATTAGAAGATGAGTTAGGAAATGATGTATAATATTATAATTGTGGAACCGGTAAAGCAGAGTATTTACATTATCTACAATATAAAAAATTAGACAATAAAAATTGAACTTTTAAAGTAAAAGTGAACAGTAAAAAACTTTAATTACCCTCTAATTGAGTTTTATATTCAATTGAGGCTTTATGGTTGAAACCATAACTGGGTTTTAAGTAATTATGGTCATATATAATGACGTTTATATAATTTTCAATAACCTCATAATCTTCTTGCTTAAAATTGACATACATTTTTTTCAAACAACCATTTTTATATTTCATTATACTATAATCAGACTTATTTCTGTTGTTTAAGTAAAAACGGACTTCCAAATAAAAATTAACGGAATATAAAAAGAAACGAAAGTTTCTTTTTTTTCTTCTCAGAATCGTGTATAATAAATATAGGTGATGGAAATGAACAATAAAAAAGAACTAATTGTTTTTGGTGTTTGCATTGTATTGGTTGGTCTTTTTATCTTTGTTTTACCAAGATTAAATGATGTGGTAAGAGATAAAAATAATTTAGAAGAAGAATTGAATAAACCGGAACCAATTCCCGTTTCTTATCATTGTAAGATGTCATGGGATAATGAAGACTATGGTTATGTATTGAATCAAGATGCGACTTATACGATCGATGAAAATGAAAAGGTGGTAAAAGCAGTATCGGAACAGTCTTATCAATTTGAAACAACGGAAGGATATGAACGTTATCAAAAGGAACGTATCAACAATGAAAAAATAGAGGGAATTGAACAAAATGTTACTTATCTGGATGAAGATTTGATCATTCAAATTCATTTGACGAGGGTAATTGATCAAATACCAGAAGATAAATTAGATTCTAATTTTCCAAAAACATATGATAATCTTCTCATTTATACAAAAGATCAAGATTGTGAAGTAACTTATAAAAGTGAGTAGTTTTTATGAAAAAACGCATAGAAATGCTTGACAAACATATGATTATAGAGTAGAATGTAAGAGAACTGAAAAAGGAAAGCAGGTATCCACTACCTCACCCGATGATAATAGACATGGGTAAAGAGCCATTTATAACAATTAAATTGTATAAATAATGCTTATTAGGTGGATACGCTTGTATTCACTTTTTTATTGGAGGTGTCACATATCGCAAGTAAAGAAAGAGATTTGTATATCAACGAACAAATACGTGCGAAAGAAGTAATGGTAATTGGGCCAAATGGGGAGCAGTTGGGAATTAAGCCTTTAAAAGATGCATTGACGCTTGCTAGTTATGCTGGATTTGATTTAGTCTTAATGAACCCAGGAGCTACTCCGCCAGTTTGTAAGATTATGGATTACAACAAGTTCAAATACGAGAACAAGAAAAAACAGAAAGAAAATATGAAACGTCAAAGAGAAAATAATTTAGAGATGAAGGAATATCGTTTTTCTGTTACGATCGATGTTCACGATTTTGATACTCGTGTTCGCAACGCTAGAAAATATCTTGAAAAAGGGCATCGCGTTAAAGCTTCTGTCAAGTTTAAGGGAAGAGAACTCGCTTATCCTGAACATGGCCGTGATGTGTTAGTTCGTTATGCAAACGCTTTAGAGGATGTTGCTACCATAGAACAGGCTCCTCAAATGGAAGGCCGTTTTATGAACATGATACTTATGCCAAAAAAAGAGAAATAGGAGGAAAGTTATGCCAAAGATAAAAACGCACAAAGGTACTGCTAAAGTTGCAAAAGTACGCCCAGGTGGTACGGTTAAAATTGGTCATCCTGGTACCAGACATAATACAGGAAAGAAAAATGCTGCTTCTAACAGAGTAGGAAGAAAAGCGTCTGTTATGAGTAAATCTGATATGAAGAGATTAAAATCTGTTTTATAATAATTTGAAGGAGGAATAGTATGCCAAGAGTAAAAGGTGGAACGATTCATCGTGCTAGACGTAAAAAAGTAATGGATCAAGCAAAAGGATATTTTGGAAGTAAACATAGATTATATAAGACTGCAAAAGAGCAAGTAATGCATTCTTTACAATATGGTTACCGTGATAGAAAACAAAAGAAGAGAGACTTTAGAAAGTTATGGATTACGAGAATTAACGCTGCTTGTAGACAAAATAACATTAGTTATTCTAAATTCATCAATGGACTAAAAAAAGCAGGAGTTACGATTAATCGTAAGATGTTATCAGAAATCGCAATCGCGAATCCAGCTGCATTTACAAAATTAGTAGAAGTTGCTAATGCTGGTTTAAAGGGAGAAAAATTCGAAGTGAAAGCTTCAAAAGCTACTGCTAAGAAGGAAACTCCAAAAGCTAGTAAAAAAGAAGAAAAAGATCTTTCTACAATGACAGTTGCTGAATTAAAAGCGCTTGCAAAAGAAAAGAACATCGAAGGATATTCAACAATGAAAAAAGCTGATTTATTAGCAGTATTAAAATAATCACTTTGTGATTATTTTTTTGACCTATGAAGGAGGACTTTATGAAAAATTTAAAAGAGAAAGAAATGTTGTTAGTTTGTTTGGAAAATAGAAATAATCCTTCTGTTTCTCCTTGTTATCATGTTTATATTTACAATCAATATCATGTATTACAAGAACAATCTTTAGTAGAAGATTTTGATCCTATTTTTTCCGGTATTCCCTTGTCACGTTTTGGGTTTTATGAACTTTTAAATCGTGGCCTCACACTATGTTTAGAAAAAAAGGAAGGTCATTATCAAGTGAATTTTTACTTTAAAAAGAAGAATTGTGGCTTATTTCCGTTATTTGAAAACGAAATCTCTGGCCAAACTTTAAGAGAATTGAATCACAAAGTAGGACAAGAATACAATTTGTTAAGTAGAGAATTTAATACTTATTCTGAAGATTATACTTTTGATGATTATTTGACAGAGACTAAAGAAGCAATTCAGAATGGGAAATATCTTTGCAAAGAGTTAAAACTTCCTTTTAAATTTCATAATAATTAGATAACGGTAACATATCATGAATTAAGGTGGTAGTATGCGCAATTTATATATTGATTTTGATGGTGTTATTATGGATACCATTACGACGATGAATCGTATCATGGATGCGACTAATCTCGATAAGAGTGATCCCATTGCTTGTCGTCGATTTTATGAAACTTTGGATTGGGCGAACATTTTAGCCATTACTCCAGAGATTAACGACGGAATTGAATGTATTCAAAAGATATTGGATGCAGGTGTTTTTGATACGGCTATTTTGACGCATGTTAATTCGTTGGATGAAATTGTCGAAAAAGTTAAGTTTTTACGTAAGTATTTTGGTAATATTACGATTATTCCGGTTCCTAAGAAGCTTTCTAAAACTAAGATGGTACATGCTCAAGATGCTATTTTAGTAGATGATTATAGTGGCAATTTGAGAGAATGGGAAGAAGCTGGTGGAATTGGAATTCGTTTTAATTTGAAATTAAATGGAAAAGGTTTTCGTGTGATCAATCGCTTAGATCAGCTATTGGAAATGGATTTGGTAAAATAATTCCATTATGGATTGACATTATAAAATAAGGTGATATACTATTAGTACTTGAAAAATATTGTTCTTTTCTAATGACAAGATTGTTATGAATAAGAATTTGAAAGAGGAGTTTTTGTGGGTAATTTACATCAATTAAAAGCATTATATGGAAAATCGTACGATTCAGAAGCTTTGGTTACGGTTTATGATATTGATGGGAATCCATTTTATATGATAGGTAGTAATGGCGATTCTGTCAGTGTTTTAGAAGGTGGTTATATTATTACTCCTGAAGGAACCTTTATCGCGATTAAAGATCATCAAGATCATGATGCTGTTTTTTCTTATTTTATTTATCGCTATTATGCGGGAAGAATGCGTTTTCGTGAATATCAAAGTGCTGAGGCTGCAATGATGTTGAATCAATTAGGATTTATCGTTTATTTTGGTGTAAAAATGAAATATATACCAGAAATTAATCGTATGGAAACAGTTGAAAATTATTTGGATGATGATAGAGTGTCTAAAATTGCCAGGGGATATGGTTCTTTATCGTTTCCTAATGATATGGAACGTTTGACTAATATGCAACGTATTGCTTGTCATCTATTGTTAATTACGAACAAAAAGAAAAATTACGATGGCGAGGATATGGAATATTTGAATGTTGTATGTGGCAATATTCAAAAAGGACTTGATTTCAGTAAAGAGGAAACAGAAAGTATTTTAAGTCCTGTTGTGAACCAAGAAGTGAAAACGAAAAAGATGGTATTATATTAAATTGTTTTCATATAGAAAGCATAGTTAAAATTTGACAAATGTTTAGAGAACGATTATAATAAGCCCCATCGAGGGGTGAAATTATGGGATTAGAACAAATGTCAGTAGAAAGCATTTATCAAGTTTTGGATTTTTACGAATCACAAATTAAGAAAATTGATTCTGATATCGTTGTTTTTAAACAAGGAATTATGTCATCTCAAAAAGCTCTCCAAATCGTGAGAAAAAAAGAGAAATCGTTGCCGAAAGTAACGTTGAAACGTGACGATTCCAAGCGAAAATTAAAGATGTATTTTCATAAACTGTATCAAGAAATCATGAATGATCCAAATTTGAATAAAAATAAAATATTGATTCAACAAAAGTTGATTGAATTAGCGAATCTATGTGGGGAAGATGTAACTGATTATATGATGAATGCTAGTGATGATCGTTATAAACAAAGACAAAGAGAATTACAGGCAGAGATTACAAGTTATCAAAATTCGATCGATTATTTGTATGTTCAAAGAGCTAACTTATTGAAAAATAAAGCAAGATATGAATCGTATTTAGAACAAAAAAGATTATCCAAGAAAAGAGGATAATTTTTTTTAAAAATTATCGTAAATTTTTAGAGTAAAGTTCGTTTTTTTACGAACTTTTTTCTTTTTCAGATTTATTGCCGTTTTTTAAGTGATAAGAGGAAATAAGGTTGAGAAAAGATAATATATAAGATTAAAAATATGTCAATTTTCCCACGACGAAAATACGGAGGTTATTTCCGCTTTTTAGACTTATTTCCGTTTCTTTGTAGTGTCGATTTCTTATTTCAAGATCAAGATAAACTATTTACGTTTGTTTTTA
>CALVRE010000019.1 GCA_944358455.1 uncultured Bacilli bacterium
GGAGACAACGTTTCATCTGTTGTACGCGTAATTTTAACAGGAATTCCTAATTCCATTAAACGATCATACATATATAGGGTAATCGCTAAATTCAAATCTTTTTCGATAATTCCATTACCACTAGCCCCAGGATCATCACCCCCATGACCTGCATCCAAAATAATTTTCACATCTTCTTTATTCATAATGTTTCCCCCTCAAAGTATTTTATGAGAGAAGTCTCATTTCGTTATAAATTTTAGTATGAAATCTCAAAGAAAAATACCTTTCGATATCTTAATAAAACAAATTAAAACACAATCATATATAATTATTTTAAATAACAATGAAACCAAAGTTCGTCTTTTAACTCAGCATTTTCATTTATAAAATTCTACAAATCATTCATTATTTTTGGCATAAAATAAAAGTTAATATACATCACAAAATTGATCATAAAGAAAAAAAGATTTTTATTGACATAAGAGTTAGTCACGGGTATATACTGATAAAGAAAGGAATGATGGAAATGAAAAAAATCTTATTTATGAATTTTAGTCCAAATAAAAATGGCAATACTTATCAAATTGGAAAGGAACTTCTAAACGATCATAACTATGAAGTAATGCAGATATCCGATTACCGAATTTCTCAATATGGTCAAGTTTATAATGATGATCAAATCAAAGAGGTCTTAAAGAAAGTCGCAGAATTTGATACTTTAGTAATAGGATCTCCTGTTTATTGGTATTCTGTAAGCGGACTTCTCAAAACATTTATCGATCGACTTTATATGTTGCCAGAAGCAGATGCATTAAATGGTAAAGAATTATATTTATTTGCTCAAGGTTCCGCGCCTGACAACGATACCATTAACTCAATTACTTTTTTAGCAAATCGTTTATCTACCCTTATGGGAATGAAATTAAAAAATGTTGTGGTTGATCGCTCAGATGGAAGAAAAATTTTAAGCAATATGACGATCGAAAAAGAAATATGAAAAAGATCACGATCAGTATTGTAATAATTGGGGTGATGATAGTGGGTTTATTTGGATACTTTAATCGTAGCGAAGAAAACAATCATGAGACAAATCAATTATCCCATTTTACAAAAAATACGAAAGTATATGATGTTATCTATCATGAATCATTTACAGGTTTTGGAAATTTAATTTTCCCAGTAGATAGAACAATTGATAAAAATACCACATTAGATAATATTGATGATATCTATATTTGGTACAACTATATAAATGACGACAAGACAGTTGAAATTGTCAATTATATGAAAGAGCAAGTAGATTCTGGAAACAAAATTTTTTACCCTATTTATTCGGAAGAAGAAATGGACGTAGATCCTGAAAAAAGAAATACCGGCATTTTCTTTTTCCGAGGCAACCCAGGAGCTAAAATGGCCATCGTAAATGCTGGTGGTGGTTTTATGTATGTAGGTGCTATGCAAGATAGTTTTCCTCATGCATTAGAGCTCTCTAAAAAAGGTTATAATGCCTTTGCACTCATTTATAGACCAGATACAGCTATGCAAGATTTAGCAAGAGCAATTGCTTTCATCTTCGAACATGCTGAGGAACTTCAAGTAGACACATCTCATTATTCTGTTTGGGGTGGATCGGCTGGTGGTCGAATGGCTGCTTGGATTGGTAATTATGGCACAGAGAGTTATGGTGAAAAAGCCTATCCAAGACCTGCTACCATCGTCATGCAATATACAGGGCTTAGTGAAGTAACTGGTGATGAACCGCCAACTTACAGTTGTGTTGGAACCAATGATGGCATTGCGAACTACCGCATTATGGAAGAACGAACAAGAAGAATCAAAGCAAATGGTACTGATGCTGAAATCGAAATATTCGAAGGACTTCCTCATGGTTTTGGCTTAGGAATCGGTACCAATGCTGAAGGTTGGATCGACCATGCAATCACTTTCTGGGAAAATCATATGTAAAACATACAAAATGATGAATTTTTCTCCTTTTCTAAATGTAAAAAAATAATGAGTGATCATTATTTTTTTGATAACACAAAAATTCTTTATCTCATTGTCTTTAATAAGAAATCAATAATATCATGTTCAAATCCATATAATTCATGTTTCCCCATTTCGATAGTCTTCAACTCTAAATGATTTTTTAAACAGAATTGATAGACGTTTTCATAAAGTACCGTTTTATCATTTATGCCATGAATCATAAAAACGTTTTTAAAATGAAACATTCTTACTCTTTCTTCAGCTTTTTTAAATTCCATATATGCATCCTGATATATTTTGATATTATTATATAAAGGCATAAAGATATGATCATGAAAATAATCGAGAGATATTCCAGACTTGAGTTCCATAATTTCACAAAAATTAATAGCTGGACACATTAAAATAGTTTTTTCAACATCATCTTGTTGCATTAATTGATTTAAAATAACAAAACCACCAAAGCTACTACCAAACAAATAAATAGGAACATGATAAGTTTGTTTTACATATTGAATCACTTGCTTTAAATATTGCATGCACAAGCTTAAACTAAATTTTGAAAAATCAGTATCATCATCACCATGGCCTGGTAAGTCAAAAGCAATCATACCAATATGGTGATCTAATAATTCTCTGTAAAATCTAACCATCCATTGCTTATTACTTCCCAATCCATGAACGTAAATAACAATCTTATCCATCTTTTGATTCGGGATTGCACAAATCGCATGAATTTTTTGATCGATCAAATAATGAAAATGAACCCTTGAATCTTTCTTAGCTAAAATAATCATTTCTTCTTTCATTGACATCTTCTCCTCTATCGAGAGTATATCATGATTCTCTTCTATTTTCCAACTATTGAAAAAAAGTAGATCATTTTCGCTCTACTCTTATCCTATTAATTCTTCTTATTAACTTCTAATTGCATCATTTCTTCCGGCATAATTTTAACAATTCTTCATTTTTCAAATTAATATCATTATCATCATATTAGTAAACATCAGATAATAAGAAAAGTAAACAAAGTATACCTAGAAAATAGTATTAATAATAGGATGATGAAAAAATTTGGGGGAATACTAAAAATAGAAATTTTTTATAAACAAAAAGATGATTATTAAACAATAGATAATTTAAGAAAAGTAATAGATAACTATATTTATTATTATAACCATGATAAAATTAAAAGGACTGTCTCCTGCTAATTACAAATTACAATCCTTTTATTAAAAAATATCTTTAAATTATCTAGCTTGTAAAATTCGATTCAAATTTACTCTCTTAACATCCAAACAAAATTTTTTAACAAAACGTAATCAAGAAAATAACAAGATAAATTTAAATTTTTTAAACTATAGTAATTGTTCATTATTATTCAAAAATTCTTTTTCCTTTTTTACAATTTCTTTATCATACCTCTGAAACAATGCACTAATATCACTCTTTAAACTAACTTTAGATAATTTTTTGTATTTCCATTTAGAATTTGATTCATTTAAAAACTCTTCTACTTTTTTAGTAGTATCAATTAGATATGGTTTTAATAAAGTATTTATATTAAATATAATATTGCAACAATTATATAATACTTCTTCACATGCATAATCATTTTCTTTTGCTAATTTCCATGGTTCTTTCTTATCAAAATACTTATTAGCTATGCTTATATAATCAAAAATCTTCTCAATTCCATCTTTAGTATAGCCATTATCAATATCTTGACCTACAACACTATATAATTGTTTTAATTCTCTTTCTATGTTTTCGTCAACTGTTAAATTAGATAATTTTCCATTAAATGACTTATTAATAAATTGTAAAGTTCTATTAATAAAATTACCCCATTTCCCCAATAATTCTCCGTTAGCCGAATTTATAAATCCTTCCCAAGTAAAATTAAAATCTTTTTTTTCTGGATCATTTATGCTTAAAAAGAATCTAATTGTATCAACTGGATAATTATCTAATAGATGTCTTATTGTAATATAATTACCTTTACTCTTTGATAATTTTTCTCCTTCAATAGTAATATATTCATCTGATACAATTTTATCAGGTAGCTTATAACCCTCTTTTGTAGCAAGCAATAACGATGAAAAAATTACAGTATGAAACGGGATATTATCTTTTGCATGAACTAAATATATCTTATTATCATAATTATTTTTCCAAAATTCTTCCCAATTCAAATCATTTTTTTCAGCATATTTTTTACTGGCGGTAACATAACCCCATACATTTTCAAACCAACCGTAAAGTTTTTTATCTTCATAACCTTCTATAGGAATTTGTATACCATATTTTTGAACACGAGAAGCACACCTATCAGGGATACCCTCATTTAAATATCTTTCAGTAAACTTTACTGCATTTTCACGCCAATCATTTTTCTTAATATTTACTAAATTTCTTATTTCATCTTGAAAATCAGATAATTTAAAATATAAGTTTTTATTCTTTCGCTTTGAAGTTTTGCTACCACATATTGCACATTTAGTTTCTTTAACTTCATTTATTGTTAACAAACTACCACATTTCTCACATTCGTCGCCTTTAATTTCAGCGCCACATTTAGGACATATACCGATAATATATCTATCAGCTAAAAACATTTTACAACTATCACAATAAAGTTGCTCTTCTTCTTTTTCATAAAGATAATTATTTTCGTAATATTTTTTAAATTGCTTTTGAACAAACTCTTTATGATATTCGTCATCTGTTCTGTTATATAAATCAAACTAAATCCCAATTCTTTAAAATCTTTAGTAAAAGAAATGTGACATTCATCAACAATATCTTTAGGGGACCTATTTTCTTTTAGAGCTTTTACTTCAATTGGTGTTCCATGGCAATCCGTTCCTGACACTAATATTACATTATTCCCTTTTAATCTATGATATCGTGCTATAACATCACCTGGCAAGCTGCTTGCCGCATGACCAACATGTAATTCACCATTAGCAAAAGGCCAACTAATTCCTACAATTATATTCATTCATATTCCTCCTCTAAAATATAAAAAACCTCTTAGAAATATCTCTACTTCAAAGAGGTGAATTTATCACGTTACCACTCTTAATTCTTTAGTATATCACTATACTAAACTCAATAACCTACATTATTATAGGCTTGTGCTATAACAGGCACACCTGAATTAATTTACTAATTATTTCAATTAATTGCCTCATGGACCATATTCAATAAAATTCATTATAGTCACTTTCACCTAACTGAGCTCTCTAAAATAATTCCTTTTTCTACTCTTCCAATCACAGACTTTCTACAAAAGAATACCATTTTTAATATAATAAGTCAATCAATTTCCTTTAATTGCATTTCAAAATAATAATTAAATTTTTAATCTTTTATTTTGAAATGTTCTTTTTTAATTGTTTTATCATTTTCATCTTCTTTACTTGTACCCAAGGTTGTTTACTATCATAATATTTATTTACCAAACCAATATATTCAACTATTTAGGTAATAGCATTTTTTATTTTAGCTTTTTCTACATAGTTACCAATAATTCTATATATTTTTTGAGTAATATGAATTATTTTTTATCTAAATCCATTGAAAGATAATTTAGGATATGTATTAATACTGTACGAATATCGAAGCACATAATGGACTCCACTCCCTAATTGTATACTATATATATCACACAAAAAACGAATACTTTTATCTATGAAGCTTATTAGTTCTTGTTTGATTGTCCCCTAACAATTCCTTTAAAATTGCTTCGTAATCTTTATCAAAATTTAATATACCATTTAAAATTCTTAAATAACTTTCATAACGATCTGCATTTATTAGCCCATGAGCCACCTCTTGTTTTACATTGCAAGATTCGTAAGGTTCACTATAATGTAAACAATCTTTATATTTACATTTACTTCTCCAAGCTGCTAACTCAGGAAAATAATCTTGAATTTCTAAAGGACTAAAAGAGGAAACATCTAAACTTCTTATCCCAGGAGTATCTATTATGGACGAATTTGCATTCCATATATAATACTTTGAAGTTGTAGTGGTATGTCTACCTCTTTTGCTTTTTTCACTCACATGACTAGTTTTTATTTGATTATTATTCATTATAGCATTTATTAACGATGACTTACCAACTCCACTATTACCAATAAAGATTGCTTGTTTACCTCTTAAATGCCTCTCTAATTCCTTAATTCCAAAATTATCATAAGTTGATGTTTCGACTACTGGAATATTTAAATCTCTATAAACATCTAAAATTTCTTCTTCATCAGTCTTTAAATCACTCTTATTTAAACATACAACCGCTGGTATACCATTATCTTGTAAAATCATTAAATACCTATCAATAAATTTAGGATGAAGAGGTGGTTCTTTGGCAGCTACCACAATAACAGCCACATCAACATTCGCAGCAAAATATTTTATTGCTCCCACATCATCTATTCTTGTTCTATCTTTCTTCACTCTAGATAATAAAGAAGTTCTTTTAACTAAATATTGAATGACAAAGTTGTTTCCATTTTGTTCAATAACTACTTTGTCCCCAGGGAATATTGCTTGATTACATATTAAATTAACGTCTTTTCTAAGTTTAGCAACAACAACATTATCATTATACAACACAGAAGCATCATCATACCTAACCTCAAGAACAATGCCATAATCATGAGATGAATTTACAACAAATTTATCCGGAAATTCATTTTTCTTGCTAAATACTTTTTCTTTTGCTCTACGCTTTTTTTCTAAGCTTTTTTTTGTTTTAAAACTCTCATATGCATTATAGTGAGGCATATTTCTATCTCCTATCTTCAACTAAAAACTCAATGATTTCTCTCCTGCAAATTGTCAATCTAATTGATAATATTGTATCAAAACAATTCGATGAAATCTAGTCGTTAAAATCATTATTGATTTTCCTCTAAATTTTTATTTTCATAAAACAAAGTCTCAATATCAGAAGAACCATCTATTCATCCATCTAATTGTTCACTTTCAAAAGTATCTTTACCTTGTAAAACTTCATATCGATGTTTTTCATAACGCATTTTTCTTTTTCGAGTGTCATACTTTCCATTACTTCAATCTAAAAAAACGCTTACTCATTTTGACCTTGATGTTATGATAATATTATTTAAAATTTTAAAAAGATCTTCACAACAATCCTTCCATCTCATTGTTTTTTTACTTTTTTGATTCAACTCTAGTAAATAATAAACTTTTCTTTAATCATTCATGAGGGGCAAAAGTTAATACATTGCCAAATATTTCTAGTTTACTAGAACTTCTATTATAAATAAGTGCACCATCATCAAAAATAGCATACACATTTTTATTTTTGTCGTTAGCAACCGTTTGTAATTTTGCTAAATATTTCTTATTATTTATGGAATGAACATCCATATAAAAAGGGTCATCTAATACTCCAAATCCATCATAAAATGCAAAATACTTATAATAATTATTTTTAGCCGTAATAAAATATCTTTTTAATTGTAACTCACACCCAGCACTTTCACCAATCATGATTCCTTTATAATGTTTCATATAATATATTAATTCCGTATCGTGCAAAACTTTTTTAAAAAACATTTCAGGATTTCCCCCTGGCAAAAGTAAAATATCACTGTTTTGAATAATTTCAATAAGTTCATTTCTAGTATCTTTATAGGGATTACATACTCTAATATTTTCTTTACTAATCCCTATTTTTTTTAATTCATTATAGTATTTATTATATCTTCTACCCTCTATCGGAAAATACTCTTTTTCAAATTCTTCACTTGTTATCTCAACAGGAAAAGCCCATGGAAAAATTGCCACTTTATAACCAGGCTTAACAATTTCTTTTAATCGTTCTACTACTAAATCCATACCAAATTCAATTTTACTAAATAATACACTATACATAATATAACCATCTCCATAACTATTTTAATAAAATTACATCTTTTTTACTAACTTTTTTGATTCAGGAATGTTTTGTTGCATATTTATTCCTTTTTGTAAAATACTTTCTAAATATAAATCTAAAGGCATACCATTTTCATCAAATTTTTTTCCACAATTTTTTATAACTTTATATAAATTATTTCTTCTTGTAGTACTTATATTACTTAAAAAATCTATTATACTAGGTGACCAATCACAATTTTTATTTCTCCATTTTAAATTATATAAAATAAATAATTTTTTATAAATAATATCTTCTGTTTTTTCATATTCCACTAATGGATTCATAACATTTGATTTATTCATATAAGGATTAGCTATAAAACAAATCTCATTGCCAGAAAGAATTTTATTTAAATAATTCAATAGATACATTTGATATATTTGATGATTACTAGCAAGCATTATAATTTGTTCGTTATCAAAAATTCTAAAATAATTAGTCCAAAGAAAATCAATATCAATATTAAATTTTTTATTATCAATAATTAGTTGATAACCCGTATCACG
This sequence comes from uncultured Bacilli bacterium, assembly GCA_944358455.1. GTDB lineage: Bacteria > Bacillota_I > Bacilli_A > RF39 > UBA660 > CALVRE01. The sequence continues at coordinate 8,437 of CALVRE010000019.1, forward strand.
TTGCTTGGAAATAAGCAATTTACCACCTTTAAAAGTTTTACTTAAATGTTTAACATCATTTTTCAAAAAAGTTGGTACTATTAATATCGAATCATCAACATCTTTTGATAGTTCAAGTGTCAATACCTCTTCCCTAAATGATTTACATTCACTTCCACACTCTTTACAATAATACATACCATTTTTTTCATAATATAATTTACTTATATTAGAATTAATTCCTTGTTTTAAAATATCAACTTTCCCACAATTACATCTAAAAATTTCTTCATTCGATTTTTTCACAAAACCATCATATACTAATTTTTGAATTAAAGATAATATTTCCACAACATGATCTTTATCAATAAATAAATTATTATATGTTATTCCCTGACGATCTAAATCACCTATAAAAGTTTTCAATTCGGAATCTTTATCTTTATATGTATTTAATAAATTAATGGCCATTACACTATCACATGATAAGATATCGCTTAAAACATTCATCAATGTTGGAGCAATATACATACCTATATTAGTTTCTTTCTGTGGCTTTATTGGCATTGTCATTACTATTTTACTCATATTTCCTCCTATATTTCAATCCTTGTTAATACTTTTTTCAAAGATTTATGAAGATTATCAGTAGATTCACTTTGAATAAGAATTAAATCTTCATTATATAAATTATTATATAATTGATAAAAAAATTCTGTTTCAAAATTGTCATAATTTCTAGAACTAAAATTTATATTACTACTAACAAACAAATTTTCAAGTCTTGAAATTTGCCAAAGATATCTGAAAATATTAGTTTTTACATTTTCTAACTCATCGCTAGAAAATAGCTTAACAAATTGTTGTTGACCGAATATTTCAAAAAAATCTAAACCATTTACTGAAGTTTCATTAATAAATATCTTTTTATTAATGATAATGTTTGATATATAAATCCTAAATTTTTAATCTTTAAATTATGATTAACATCACTAATTGTATTTGCTTCATTAATATCAAAACTGTATTCATCTATTTTCTTCTTTAATTTTTTTATTAACTTATTATAATTAATATAACTAGTTCTATCTACATTATCTTCATCAATACTATTTAACATCTCATATATATTATAGTCTTCACAATTAGTAATTAATTGTTCATAAGAATAGCACCATTCTTCACACTTACTAGTAGTAATATTATTTCTTATATAATTTAAAAAATCATTATAATCTCTAGAAGAGTTTTTTATTTTACACATTGTTTCATCATAGTTTGGGCGACAATAATACTTATAAATTTGTTTATTTGGAAACGAAATAGTACATTCTCGAGTAGATTCTATCAAACTATCGTTTGAATCATTATATGTATAAATCATCATAGTATGTATTTTATCCCTACCACTATACCCAACAACTTTTTGCAAAATTATTGAAATCATTTCTTCGATTGGCAATATTTCACTTTTAAAATTATTAGGATACAAAATATTTAAATCTATATCGCTATTAATCCTATTTAAAGTTTTAGCAAAACTACCATGTATAAAAACAATATGAGGCACGTTAGATAACTGCGGAAAAAAAGCAATAACATCTTCAATAAGAGACAATATAACCATTTTGTGATTTTTTATTAAATCAATAAATTTTTCTTTATCAAAATCTAATAAAATTTTATTACTTAATAATTCAAGCTTTTTAAATCTAGCATTATATTTAATATTTAATTGATTAATAAATTTTTCTATATCACCTATATTAGGATCGGCATACAAATAATTAAAATTACATATTTTCAACCAAATCACCTTCCATTTTATTTCTTTCTAAATTCATTTATTTTCCTTTTAATTTTAGTAGTTCTTACTTTATTGGATCACCCTTCCCTAGGACCATATGATAAAATATCCGTAATAATTCTCTCTGCACTTGACTAATAAATCCCCTATTATCAGTAAAATCACTATTGATTTCAACTAATAATTTAAAGAATTGATATTTATCTTTTAAATCTTTCTGCGTAACATTTCTAGATTCTCCTTTGTTTATATTCCAATAAACAATTAACTCAAGTGATACAACTTCATCCATCTCAAATTTTCTAATTTGGTGTGCACAAATCTATCATCTTCACCATAAGAATCTGACCTTCTAATAATTGCAATTTTTCATTATTATATACAGAAATTTTAGACAACAAACCATGAATGGTTAAATTCTTCATACAACTCCTCCAATAAAAGAAAAAGACACTATGCAACAAAATTGCCAAGTGTCAATATCATTTTAAAATCAAAGTACATAAAAACATGATTAAAGAAAATGCCATAATTGTTGTAATAGATTTGTTCTTATTAACTTCTAGCTGCACCATCTACCGATAAAATAGCTCCTGTAATATAACTAGCCATATCACTAGCTAAAAATAGAAAAGCATTAGCTACGTCTCTAGCTTCTCCAATTCTTCCTAATGGAATCGTTTCAATTAAAGGATCGATGATTTCCTTTGGAAGGGAAGCAACCATATCCGTATTGATAATTCCTGGCGCTACGGCATTCACTCGAATGGGAATAGAAGCAAGTTCCCTAGCCAACGATTTCGTAAGTCCATTTACGGCAAATTTACTTGTAGGATATCCTACTCCCGACGGTTGCCCATAAATACTCACCATAGAACTTGTATTTAAAATGACACCACCATGATGTTTCTTCATATAAGGAATCACCGCTTTTGTCATTCGGAACATGGCATTCACATTGATGTCTATAATATGTTCAAATTCTTGAGAAGAAGTATCCTCAATTTTCTTGTTGGCAGATATACCAGCATTATTTACTAAAATATCGATATGTCCATATTTATGATCAATCTCTTTTAAAACCTGTTGAATCTCATCAAAATCATTTAAATTAGGATAATACCCTTCTACTTCTAAGCCCTCTTGTTTCAACTTTGCAATTGCTCCTTCTACGGTTTCCTTTTTAGAGCCAAATAAAATCACTTCAGCTTTATGTTCCTTAAAAACCCTTACTGTCTCTAATCCAATTCCTCTCGTTCCACCCGTAATAATTGCCACTTTATGTTCTAACATTTACTTCACCTTTTCTAATCTTATCTTTCACTAATATTAACATATTATACAGAAAACCATTTAACTTTCAAAATAGCGGATGATACCAGCAAGAATAGCATCAGCTGCCTTTTCTTGATAATCATCTTGCTGAAGTAAATATCGTTCGTTAGGATTCGATAAAAAACCCACTTCAATTAATACCCCAGGTCGTTCGATCCTTCTATGTAAATACATTTCACTCGTAAGTTTATACTGCTTGTTGGAGTAAAGTGCTTTCCCTAATTCTTCCTGCATAATTTTGGCGATTTTCTCATTTTCTGAATTAATATCATCATAAAACACTTGAGCACCTTTCCACGAAGGAGAAGAACCAGAATTTAAATGAATCGATAAATAAAGATCACAATTGGAACGATTAATAATATTGCCTCTTCTCGATAGATCACTACGTTTCCGATTTTCGGCATAGGGAACTGATAAATCATAATCTCCATAACGAGTTAAATAAACAGTAGCACCCAAATTTTCCAATTTTGTTTTCAATTTGTTAGCCAATATTAAATTAATATCGGCCTCATGAATATCTTTATAGATAGTTCCTGGATCAGCACCTCCATGACCAGGATCCAAATAGATGATTCGATTTTCCAAAGTAGGCGAACTCGCTGCCTGTACGTATCCAATTGTCATAATACTCATAATAAATAAAACTAACACCCAAGCTTTATATTTTGTCATACTTCTCACCTAATAAAACTTATGCGATTTTTCAAAAAATCATACGCTAATTACTTCAAACCATATAGGATAAAAGAATATTTAAGAAATATCTTTTACCAAACCAAATGTATAACCTTCTTCTTTTAACGTTTTAATAAAATCATCCATCGCCTCATAATTTCCTTTGTTCGTCGGATGAATCAAATAGATGGCTCCATTATGTTTCTGAGCAAGCAACTTAGATAACGCCTCTTCTTTCGATAAATCTCCTGAAAAATCATTATAAGCCGCACTCCAAAAATAAGAACGATATCCTAAGTCTTTCATAATTTGTAAGCTGCGATAGCTCCATTCTCCACGTGGTTCACGATACACTTTATCGAGAGGATGACCAGTAATTTCTAAAAAAGTATCCTCTACATCTTTTATTTCTTGTAAATAAGTATCAAAATTTTCTTCATTCGCATAATTGGCCATCGTTTCATGATTATGAGTATGATTTCCAACACTATGACCATGTTCCACTAAATTTTTCATCAGCTCAGGATCAGATTTTATATAGTTGTTACATAAAAAGAAAGTAGCCTTTACATCATTCTTATTTAAAACATCTACAATCTCCTTTAAATACGTTTGTGGAGTTCCTTCATCAAACGTCAAATAAATCACTTTTTCATCATTACCAATATAATAGGCATCGTACTTTTTTAAGTCTTCTTGTGTCGCACCAGCTCCCGTTTCAGGACGAATGCCATTCTTTTTATTTCCTGTCCACCAAGCATTAATTTTATTATCGATATCGTTATAACTTGATTGATAAGTAAATTCTTTATCCTCTACGATAATTTTCCTTTTCTTTTCTACTTTATTTCCACTAGAATCACTACCCTCATAGGTGATCTCATAAGTTCCTGTTTGATTGAGATCGATCGAACTTGTGACTTTTACCTTAGATGTAATATCCCCATCATAGTTATCAACCATTTGATAACCAGGTTCATGAAAAGTATCTCCAATTCGCAACGTAATCGTATCTCCTCCACTTAAGGTAATGATAGGTGCGGTTTTATCGACAACCGTTACAATTCGTTTCTTTTTTCGAATAATACCTAATTGATTTTTTACTTGATAATAAAGAATTTGATCACCTAATTGATTGGGATCGATCGTTCCCGTAATTTTAACTGTCAATGGTGTATTTAAAAAGAATCCATTTGCTCCCTCTTCTTCGTAAGTGGTACCATATTCTAATTCTATTTTTGAATCACCATTTAAAGTAATCCGAATAAATAAATATGGTAAAAGAGCCATTATAAAAGCCATCAAAAAAGGTAATACATAATACCATTTCATTCGTTTTAATATTTTCATAACTCCACTATCCTTTGATACAATATATGATCAAAAGACAAATACATGCATTCAAAAAAGAGGAATAGGAAAGACATAATTTCTATCATTTCTTCACCATTAAATTCTCTATTTGCCATAATTATTCAAATATATCATCTTGCCAATTCATCAAACAAGAAAAATCATTATGTACATAAAAAACCTAAAGATCGATATTTCAAATCTTTAGGTTTCTATTCTTTAAAAGGCTCATTTCGTAGCAACAATAAATACGGAAGATTCCCAAACTTATTTTGGCTCTATATTACGAACCGTATGTTCGATTGGCTTCCAATCAATCTTCCTTCGAAATAAAGCATCTAAAGCACATGGTACATAACTCATTAAAAAGATAGGATTAAAAAGAATCGTTTTTCTTTTCATTGATGAGGATAAGTGTAAATGGTCATCTTTTTTTAAAAGGAAAATAGTAAAAAGAAGTAAAATGACATATACAATTACAAATGTAATAATTCCAATCATGAAATAAAGCATATATTCCACCTTGTTTTGAAGTGCTAGTAGAAAAGCTATAATCAAATTGAAAACAATGAGACAAATTGCCCCTGCAACCAACAAAACATATGGCAGAATTCCTACTCCATCTGCATATTTACTACCCCTATTACGAGAAGCTTTTTTCGACTCTTTTCGCAATTTTGAAGCATATATTTTTCGACATTCGATAAAACCTCGAATCCACCTTGTTCTTTGAATTCGCGATTGATCATAAGTTGTTGGTTGTTCGTCATAAACAATCGCATTTTCATTATACCCAGTTGTCAGGCCATGAAGAGTCGCATACATCGAAAATTCATAATCCTCGGTGAGTGTATGAAATGGATAACCTTTCCACTTTTTTATCCAATCCCCTTTAATATAAAACCCACTACCTGTAATAATAATGTTTTTTTCATATTCTACTTTTCTGTGATTGCCTAATGCATTTAACATTCCAAATGTAAGAATGGAACAAACTGAAATGACATGCTTATCAATCCCATTTTTACTCTTACGATTTCCAACAGCTGTATCATAACCTTGTAAGTAAGTGGTTTTCATTTCTTCTAAAAAAGTAGAAGCCAAAATATTATCAGCATCAAAAACAAAATAGGCATCATAATCTTTTTGTTCTTTTAAAATTTGTTTAATCGCTTCGTCTAAAGCATATCCTTTACGCCTGCGTTCTGGATGCGTACGAACAATAATAGTAGCTCCAAAACGTTGGGCAATGGAAACGGTAGGATCACTGGTATCTTCAATAATAACATACACATCTTTCATATCAACTGGATATGTTTGTTCTCGAATACTTTCAAGCAAACCTTCAATTACTTTTGATTCGTTACGTGCTGGAATCAAAATACCAAAATGTGGATTTTGATTCGAAACAGGAATTGGTGGATTATCATTATCTCGTCCTCGTATGAAAACCAAACACAATAAAAGAAAGCCCCATAAAATGAGTAATACTGCGATTATATTTAATATCATCATCACTTGTTCACCTACTAATCTCTGGGTACCATATTAGGAAAGTACTGTTTTAAGAAATCATCTGGAAAATAACGATCAAAAAATTCTCCAACTACCGTAAAAGGTTCAAATCCATTTCTTCTAAAAGTTTGACGAATCAAAGCAGACCAAGATATTAACATATCAAGAGAAAGATAAATCACTAAAATCAATGTCATCATCTTGCCAAAACGATAAGGAATCTTCTCAATTTGCCTAGAAAGAAATGGATATACAATCTTTACAAAAAACAAAGATAAAGCGCCCCATGCCATCATAATTGGTATTGTCGTACGTCCATGTATATTCAAAAACTGTTTCGAATAATCCCAAGATACCGTTCCTACAAAGGTTTCTTGTAAAAAAGAAACCATGTATTCAAAACTACCACCTAATAAAGCTCCTGCCAAAAAGGTCTGATACCATTTTCTTTGCTTACTAGCAAGTACATAAGTCATTAAAACCGCTCCTGCGCCATAAATAGGACTAAAGGGGCCATAAATAACACCTTGCCTAGATTCCCATAAAATGGTCCCGTAACGAATATAATTCGTCACAAATGTTAGAATTTGCTCATAATAAACTCCAAAAATAGATCCAATCACAAAAATCAAGAATAATTTATCGAAACAAATTCCTTGGGCAAATATCTTTTTTTGTTCTACTGCTGTACTTTTCATACTTCTCTCTCCATTTTATTTATTATATCAAAAAACAGATAGTTATGCCACTACCTGTTCTTTTATATTGAAAGTAAACCATTTCAATCATTTTTATCTTTAAAAGGCCATCTTTTTAATCTTCTATTTTATTGAACAATCTATGAAAAGACAATTTTTTAATAAGTCCAATAAATAGTATTTTGATTTCAAATCATATCTGATACGAGATGCTTCTGACTTTTAAAAGGAAAAAACAAGATAAAAATAAAAGAGTGTCTTCAATATCGACTATCAAACCAACAAAAAAACAGCCATCTACTCTTTCCTCTTATTTCATTATATGACATAAAAAGAAAAGAATCTAATGAAATCGTTAACAATTACGTTTTTCTTGTTCACTTTGAACCGTTTTCAAAACATAATAAAAGTAATTTGCCTCTGTATACATATTATCTAGAAAAATAGGTTCAATGATAAAATAAAGCTGTTTATCTAATAATCGTTCGATTAATGTGCTCAAAAACTGACGAAAGCGGTTAACTAAATCCATACTTTTTTCGACCAAAACTTGTTCGGTATCTGGCGTAATATTAATCGTTCGATATTCGTTGATGATAGTTTGAAATTCCTCTACAAATGCATCCGCAATTTCATGGACATCTTCATGAATAGGATCGACTAATCCACGGACAAACATGGCTTCCTTTTTCATCGCAACATGAAACCAATATTCATAATCAATCGCAAATAAAGGATCAATATTATCTTTTTGAATTAGCCGTTCTAAATTCTTTTCAAACAATCTAGCTTCTTCGATCATATAATCAAACAAGCTGGGATAACTATAAGAAAATAGTTCATTTTGACTTTGTTGTAAACGAATATCTTGACATAAACCTATCAAATCATTCGTAATTTGATAAGCCTGTTGATTGATATTACTTAACGTTTCCATCAATTCTGCACTAGGATTTTCGATCACGCCTGGTTGTAACTTCGCTTCTTGTTTTGTGATATCCGTATCAATGTCGATTGGAAATAGTTTTTCCGTCAACTCTTCACAAGTTAATGTATACTTCGTCACTAAAATTTCACTTTCGAGAGCAAAGGCATTAATGCCTCCATTCGCATATTTCAAAACCTCTCTTCTTAATTCTTCCGCATGAAGTCGAATCCCCTCTGCTTTCGTTTTATATTCTTGCTCATTTTCTAAAAATGATAACTGAATATTCATGCAAAATTCTTGAATCGTACGTAAATAATAAAGATTATCAATCAAAGATTCTTGCACAAATAAAACATCACCTAACATACTATCACCTCTATCAAACTATATGTAATAAAAAGAAAAAGCATGTATCAATATTCTCCACTTGACACATAATAAAATAATTTTTTAAAAATATCATCTTTTTTCGTCCTTTTTTTCAAATTATTTGTCTAATAGAGTAGAAAAGAGGAAAAATATGACAAACCATAAAACTATTTATACCAAAAAAAGACGTTTAAAGAAAAGTGTTATCATAATTAGCGGTATTGTACTACTAACAATTGCTACTTATTCTACTATTTCGCTATCTTCCTCGATTCTCGCATGGAATGATAAAAAAACACCTCCTAAAGATATTCCAAATAAAGATATCCCGAATGATGTAGTCGAACAACCAACGCCTAATGACCAATGGAATGATCCTGTAACCGACGACTATTTTAAAGATGCTCTATTTATTGGTGATTCTCGCACACAAGGATTTATTATTTATACAGGACTAGAGACCAACGCTTATGTTTCTACTGGTCTTACGGTCGATACTGCTTTAACCAAAGATATCGGATTTGATCAATATGGTCATGCGACAACATTGGAAGAAGGATTAAAGCAAAATCAATACCAAAAAATTTACATTATGTTAGGTATCAATGAATTAGGTTGGATATATCCAAATATTTTTATCGAACATTATCAAACGCTGATTGAAACAATTCAATCTCTAGAACCTCAAGCTGACATTTATGTTCAATCGATATTACCAGTCACTCAAGAAAAATCAAATAACTCTATTTATAATAATGACAAAATTAATACATACAACGATCTTATTAAGAAAATGGCCACTTCTTTGAACATTACTTATTTAAACGTTAGAGAAATCATGGAAAACGAAAATCATGTATTACCTGAAGAAGCCACTAGTGATGGTATTCATCTAACGCAAAGCTACTGTCAAAAATGGTTAGAATATCTAAAAACTCATACATTGAAGGAGAAATAAAATGAAAACAAAATTATTGATTATCACACTTTTATTATTATCATTAGTCCTATCAGGATGCAATCAAAAAAACGTAGAAATCGATACCGAACAATTATTGGAAGAATTACAAGAACAGCTTCCTTTTGCTGATCAATTATCCCCTATCAAAGAGAATATGATTTATCACTTATATCCTATCGATTCAAAAAATGTAATGTCTATTACTGTTTTGACTTCTAGTGGTGCAACCGCAGAAGAAATCGCTATCATTCAAACATCAGATGTAGAAGAAGCCAAAAAGGCGATCGATCAAAGGATTGAAACCAAAAGAAATGATTTTGCCAATTATTTACCGAAAGAAGTAGAAAAATTAAAGGATCCTGTCATCGTAACAAAAGGAAACTATGTTATACTATGTATAAGCGATGATTCAGAAAAAGCAAGGACGATCATCGAGAAATACTAGGAGGGATTTCCATGTTGAACAGCTATGACAAGCAAGAACAATTCATCCGTTATTTAAAAGAAAACCAAGACCAATTCTATCGTCTTGTATATAGTTATACACGAAATGAAGATGATGCACTCGACGTCATTCAAGAAGCAATCGTAAAAGCTTTAAAAAAATTGTTTACCCTCAATCAAACACAATATATGAAAACCTGGTTTTATCGTATCTTAATCAACGAAAGTCTCAACTTTATAAAAAAGAAAAAAAACTTGTCTTTTGCTAAATTAGATCCCGAAATACTAGCCTATGACGGAAAGGATAACATAAAATCGTTAGAAATTTATGAAGCTGTGTTTACTTTAAAATCAAAATATCGTGAAATTATCGTTCTTTACTTTTTTGAAGATATGACTTTCATGGAAATTGCTCGTGTTTTGAAAACACCACCCAGTACGATCAAATCTCGCTTTTATAAAGCTTTAGAAGCATTAAAGAAAGAGTTAGGAGATGAATCCATCAATGAAAAATGCCAAAAAAATATATGACTCGATCATCGTTCCTGATCGTCTTACACAAGTGATCGAATCTACTACGAAGAAAAGAGTAAAAAGGACATATTTTCAACCATTGTTGACAATCGCAGTGACGACTTGTTTACTATTGATCGTTATCTTGCCAAATATGAATTCCGTTATGGCCAAAGGTATCTATCAAATTCCTGTGATTGGTGATCTTGCTAGAATCTTTACTTTTCGTGATTATCACAAACAAGACGAATATTCTGTCATCGATGTTCGTATGCCAGAAATCAACAACACAGGAAATTCTTTCCTCGAAAAAAAAGTGAATGAAGAAATTCTCCTTCGCATTTCCGATATCATCAATGAGGTAGAAATAAAAGCGAGAAAATACAAACAAGCATATCTTGAAACAGGAGGAATCGAAAGTGAATTTCAACCAATCATTCTCCAAATTGATTATACCATTCAATCCTTAACCAATGAGCGCCTTTCTTTTGTTATTACAAGTACAGAAAGTTTTTCCTCTTCTTATACACAACAATTTTTCTATAATATCGATCTTAAGACAGGAAAAGAAATCACACTATCCGAAATGTTAGGATCTAATTATAAAGAAATCATTAATCGTTCGATTTACCAGCAGATCGAAGAACGTATGCAACAAGATAACATGATATACTTTGATGGAAGTGATGGTATACCAGGATTCACAGGAATTCATGATCAACAAGACTTTTATATCAATGCGGATGGCAAAGTAGTCATCGTATTTGCCAAATATGAAATCGCTCCTGGTTACATGGGAATTCAAGAATTTGTCATCGATTAAAAAAGTAGGAATCATCCTACTTTTTATGTTGCAAACAAGATTATTTTCTTTCAAAATAAAATCCAAAATGATAAACTAATCAAAAAGGAGTCAGGATATGAAAGTAAATAACAATTATAACTTAGTTACCGAAGACCCATTAGTGGCACGTGATTGGAACTATGAAAAAAATGGAACATTATCCCCTTTTGAGGTTGCTCCCAAAAGTAATCGTAAAGTTTGGTGGAAATGTAGTTTCAATTCCCAACATGAATGGCAAGCTCGAATTAGTAATCGTACCATTAAACATGATGGATGTCCCAAGTGTTACCATGAATTAAAAGTATCTTTTCCAGCTAAAATCATCTATTTTTACTTAAAAAAACTATTTGAAAAAGCAGATTGTGAATACAAAATTGGACCTTACCATGTTGACATCTACGTCCCTGAATTAAATCTCGTCATCGAGCATGATGGACATTATTATCACAATCGAAAAGATGCTCATCAAAGAGAAAATCGGAAAGATGATTATCTTCAATCGCATGGTTATCAAATCCTACGAATTAAAGAAATCAATACGATTCCTCCGAAAATCGTAAAATCAGAAGATATTATTTATTATAAACATACGTATCAATATAAAGATAGTCTCAATCATCTAATTCAAGAAATTTTACGATACATCTCTCGCTTAACCAATTACTACTATGAATTAGATATCGATCTAGAACGTGACTATTTTTTAATCGATCAATTTTTCTTTCACGAAAAAAAGAAAAAAACACTCGCTTATATCGATCCTGAACTAGCAAAAGAATGGAGTCCTAATAATCCTATTTCACCTGACTTAGTATGTGGAAAAAGTAATCAAAATTATCTATGGATTTGTCCGAACTGCCATTATGAATATTCTGCCACTTTATCTAACCGCTTAAATGCAAAATCAGCCTGTCCTTATTGTTCAAATCGGAAAGTAAATAAAGACAACTGTTTTGCCACGAAATGTCCACAATTATTAAAAGAATGGGACTATGAAAAAAACATTGGAATATCTCCATATGAAGTAGTTCCAGGTGCAGAAAAAATGATATGGTGGAAATGTTCAAAGGGTCATTCTTGGCAAACCTATCTTTTTCAAAGAACTGGCAAGAAAAAAAGTGGATGCCCATTCTGTGCACATTTACAAGTATATGAAGAGATTTCTTTAGCTCATTGTTATCCTGATACTCTCATCTGGTGGGATCAAAAAGCCAATGCTCCTATCACACCACATGATATCACCGCGTATTCCAATAAAAAATTTTATTTTCAATGCCCAGTATGTAACCACTCATTTAAACGATCACCAAATGAATTTGTGCAACTTATGAAAGAAAACCGTTGTCCAAAATGCCGTCAAAGAAAAATACAGAATCGACAATTAAACAATATTCGCAAATATTGGTCAAGCGAAAATCACATTCCTCTCGATCATCATATACTAGCATCACAGGAGGAATATCTATGGGAATGTGAAAAGCATCATAAATGGTCCGCCACTGTGACAGAAATGAAAGAACGGAATCGTAAATGTCCATACTGTGTTCCCAATACAACAAAAGATATCTTACCAGAATATCTACTAAAAGAATGGGACTATGAAAGAAATCATTCTTTAGATCCTAAACTTCTAACGATCGGAAGTGGTCGCAAAGTTTGGTGGAAATGTTCAAAAGGTCATTCTTGGCCTGAAACAATCACAAAACGTGCAATTCGTCACTATGGATGCCCCTATTGTAGTGGTAGAAGGGCTAGTAAAGAATATTCTTTTCCAGCACTTTTTCCAAAACTATTAGAATATTGGGATTATTCAAAGAATAAAATTGACCCCTATACTTTAACACCAGGAAGTACTAAAAAATTCCATTGGAAATGTCCAAAATGTGGTTACGAATTTGAACGTAGCATCATTCAAATGACAAAAACATCGCGTTGTAAAAACTGTGAAAAACCAAAACGATACGAAAGTCTAGATAAAACAAGCCCAGAACTCATAAAAGAATGGAACACACAAAAAAATCCTCTTCCACCTTCTTCTTATAGTGGACATTCAAATCAACAAGTCTGGTGGAAATGTTCTACTTGTCATCATGAATGGACAGCCACTATTTACAATCGTACCGCACGAAAAAGCGGATGTCCAAATTGTCATAAAAAGCGAAAATTATCTCTCGATAATTTTACCATAAAATAATAATTTATTGTTTTTCCACAATATTCACAGTAAACGGTATTTTTTGTCAATCCATCTTTGATTGCCTTTGTTGTAATTTCGACAGCACCTTCACAATATTCGCTTGCTTGTTAGCCATATTTTTTAAATCATCCTCATGTTGATCTAACATATTTTTCTTCGTTTTAACAGCAATATCTCCCATAGTAGTTCCAATATCGATCAAGTCATCTTTCAGTTCATCCATTATATATTTTGTCGCTTTCAAATGTCTACTCCTAAATTTCCCTCTCAATTTAAGACTTAAAATTAAAATAAATACTAAAATGGGTACTACCATAAACATAATAGTAAATATTGTGTCATTCATCTTATTTTCTTTTCTTCTTCAATCATTATTTTTTATAAATTTATTATTATGTTTCACTTTACAATTATAAGATATTGGAATAAACAAAAAAGTGCTTCAAAGCACTCTTTATTTCAAAACGAAACAATTTTCAAAATTATTTCCTATCATTTCACTGGCACCATAGTAAAAGGGATTCCAAAATCTCTATTTACCTAATATTTATACCTTTAATTTAATTCTTTAATGCCACTAAAAGCATTATACACTAATTTTCTTTAAGATATAAGAAAATTGATTTACCTTTTTCTACCGCCCTTGTGGGCCTTATATTTATTTCTTTAAAAAATGATGGTTCAAAACAAAATCCTTCATAATCATCTAATATACAATCTTCTCTTAATATATTATACTTTTTTTCTAAAAGATTTATATATTCTAATGCATCAC
>CALVRE010000020.1 GCA_944358455.1 uncultured Bacilli bacterium
AAAATGTCATCTTTTTTTTTTTTTTTTTTGATATTTATCATTATATAAATTAGGATTGTTATAAATGATATTTTAAGCTTTTTTCTTTTGTCAAAGAATATCTAACTTAATGCTTAAATCTATATATCATCTATAAAATTATTCATAATTATCAATTATACTACTATTTAACTATTATTATTTTCATATATTAATTAAAGGATAATTTCTTTGAATGCATTTTTTGCATTTTGTTTTTATTTTCTATTTTCTGAAGAGTTACTTTTTTATAAAAAATCAAAATATAAAGGGTTGACAACATGTGATAAATAATGTTATACTTTATAAGTAATTTGTCTTATGTGGGGAATTAGCTCAGTTGGCTAGAGCACCTGCTTTGCACGCAGGGGGTCAGGAGTTCGAGTCTCCTATTCTCCACCAATTTAGTAGTTTAGCCCTTATTTTATAAGGGTTTTTATTTTGCAATATCACATTTATATCATATTTTGTTTTTTTACCATTGTTTTCAACATTATTTTTTCATTACTAAAAAGAATACATATATTAATGTATTCTTTTTAGTTTTTTTATTTTACCATAATTAGAATATTGTTCTCTTGTATCTTGGATTTCTTCTTTATTTCTTAAATGTTTTAATTCCATCTATATAACCTCCAAAATTGTTATTATATTAACATACAATCATTACTATTGCAAGAAATATTTAATAACCGATTATATTTATTCATTTTTCAAATAATGACAATTGCTTCACATGATTAGAACTTTCAGGATATGTCCATATATTAAGCTTACCCTTTGCATGGATTTTTTGATTTATCTCTTGTACATTTTGTAAAATCCAAGCATATCTTCCCACGGCATACTCACCTAAAATATATTCATAATTATTTTCGCTTTTTACTTAGTCTATAAAATCTTTTGTCATGTATACACAGTCAATTAATTCTGCTTTACATATGATGTTTCCATAATTTAGGTCTATATTTTCTAACAATTTTAAGACTTTATTATTATGTATTCTTTTTAAGAATTTTTTTGATTTTCCCGCATGTATATATATTTCTCCTCTATATTTTGTTTTCCAACTACGGGTTTCTATTTTTTTCATTCCTTGCATTATAAATGTTGCATACGGCTCTTGAATTGTTAATACCTTCATAAAATCACTTCCCTATAGAGATTATATCATATTTATTATATTTTTAATGATTTCTATAAAAAAATGTGCTATATTAATAACGGTGATTATAATGAAATATTTTGATACACATACACATTATGATTGGGCAGAATTTGATGAAGATAGAAAACTTTTGTTAAAAAAATTAGAAAATACTATTATTGTAAATATAGGTGTGAATGGTAGTTCAAATATAGAAACTATAAAGTATACTAATGAATATAAAAATGTTTATGCCTGTCTTGGATTACATCCCATGAATGTTAGCACTATGGAAGATTTAAATAATATTAAAGAAATTATGAATGATAAAGTTGTAGCTATTGGTGAAACCGGTATCGATTATAAATTTCCAAATATTGAACTTCAGAAAGAATATTTTATCAAACACATTAATCTTGCTAACGATCTTAATTTGCCTATTGTTATTCATTGCCGTAAAGCACACGAAGAAGTATATAATATTTTAATAAATAACCCTGTTAATAAGAAAGGGATTATGCATTGTTACTCTGGCAATTTAGAATACGCAAAAAAATTTTTGAAATTAGGATTTTATTTTGGATTTGATGGACCTGTTACAAGAGATAATAAATATGATGAAATAATAAAATTTTTACCACTCGATAAAATTATAGTAGAAACTGATGCTCCATTAATGCCACCATTTCCTTTAGATGAAAATAGTAGATGTGATTCCTCATCATTAAAATATATAATTAAAAAAATTGCTAAAGTTAAAAATATGGATATTGATATTGTAACTAATCAAATATTTTTAAATTCTAAACGAGTATATAATATAAAATAATTAATATATCATTCTTTCCTTAATTTTTATATATTTACTCTAAACCATTTTAAATATAAATAAACTAAAAGGGTTGAAATTAAAAGGAAAACAATACTTTTAAAATTATTTAATATCAATAAATAAAACCCTTATTCTCCAACATTTAAACATCAAAAAGCCTTGTAAAACAAGACTTTTTCTTTATTTATAAGGCTTTTGTAAGACTTATTTTACCCAAAAAATATCCCAGATAATTAAGCCTAGAGTGAGTAAACTATCCAGAATAGAAGTGAAAGATACAAGATACGTGTTCTCTTTAATTATATCATATTTAAAGATTCTATAACAAATAGTGCTAGCGAATAAAAATCACTGACACTGTTTTTAATAAGAAATGACTCATAACAATTGTATAAAACTAATGTTAAATGTTAAAAATGATAACATATATTTTTATGAAATTATCTAGAAATTGTTAACATTAAAAGGAAAAATATAAAAGTTTTTAATACTTATCTTACTTATATTTCTAAATGTGGATGCATTAATGAACGTCATGATGGTATCATTAAATGGAATTTTAAAATACATTCTCATATTAAATTAACTAAAGTTTTCAGTTACGATACTATTCTTAATCTAGATAAACAATTTATTTGTAAACACTGTAATAGAACCTTTACTAGCTCTACTTCTATTGTTAATTTTCATAAACAAATATCAATGATACTAATTTAAATATTAAATTAGAATTAATGCAGAAAGGCACTGAAAAGGATATTACTAGAAAAAACAACATCTCTACTAATCATGTTAATAGAATTTTAGATAATATTTTTAAAGATAAATTAATTAAAAACAATTGTTCTTTACCAGAAGCATTAGATGTTGATGAGTTTCAAACTACTAAAGTTACAAAATCTAAAATGGTCTTTATTATTGTTAATCAAGTACACATCAATATATTTGATATTAATAATTCAAGACTTTCTAAAGATATTGAATCTTACTTTAATTTATATTCTAAAAAAAGAGAGATAAAGTCAAATTTATTACCTTAGAGTTATATAATCCATACTACAAACTTCTTAAAAGAGTACTCAAAAATGTCATTTTAATTCCTGATAGATTTCATATCGTTCTTCAAGTTAGAGATACTTTAGATAATACTAGAAAAAGCAATGTGTTAAGTCTAACCTCAACTATAAAAAACTAAAAAAATAATGGGAATTAATTTTTAAAAATGAATAGGAGCTTTCCGATAAAAAGAAGTATTCTAAATGCTTTAAAAATTTTTTTACAAATTGATATAGTAATTTATTTAATAAATACGATGAAAAATTTTACAATATTTATCAAATATATCAATATATTTTAAAAGCAATTAACAATAGAGATAAAGAAAAATTTTTAAACATTATTCATCACCACAACAAAAATATTTCTAAATAAAGGAAAAAAGTTTTAAGAGTTTCTAGAAATATGAAAAATATATTGTCAATGCTTTTAACTATGAATATTCAAATGAAAGAACTGAAGGTATGAATAAATTTATTAAATAAATTAAACATACTTCTTGCGGGGATAGAAAATTTAAATATTTAAAGCTGAGGTTATGCTTATTAAAGGATTATACAATCCAGTTAAAACAAACTAAAAGAAGGTCAATCTTTAACCCTCTTAACAAGTTCATTTATCATTAGTTTTTGGTTTCACCAATACTATTTGACATTGAACCAAAACAATTGCTATTTTTAACTTCACAACTGTAACTCACAAACTTGGTGGAGTCGATTGGTTTCTCACCAATTTCTGTTGAAAACAACTGTTTTAATGCATATAACTACGACCCCATATAATCCTTTTTCGGAATAATTATAGCTAATGGGTCATCTTGGTGTTTACCAGAATATATTTGTGCTCTTTCTAACATAGTTGGTGTGTAAATCATTATAGCATTTGGCATAGTATGTCTCAAAAAAGTACCAACAGTTGCTTCACCTGATGCAATTACACGAGAACGAGCAATTATCTGTTCCATTGACCACCCAAACAACTCATAAAATTTTTTACCTCTATCAATTATACGATTTAAAACGACATCGTCAACTGGCAAAGGATCTATAACAACTCCTTTATAACCAATAATATCCATTAACTCTGGAAACTTTTCACTCAATAATGAAAATTTCATTTCTTTTGGTAGATACTTACAAAAATTTTCTATATTTTTATTTAAGTTATTTATCATGTAAATTGTTTTTTCAGGTTGTTCAAGTGAAATGTCAAAGAAAATAGCCTCGGGATTATTACATTTAAACCCTAATTTCCTGGTCATCTTTGTTATTTCATCAAGCCTTTTCAAACCATTTTTAGTAGTATTTCCTACATCATCAGTTCGAAATCCTGACTTACCATCACCTTTAATATATGATGGACAAAATAAAGAATAAAACTGTAATGGCTGATTTTTTTCCAAAATATCACATATTTTCTTTGTAACTAATTTGTTACGCCAACCAACAACTTCTATTGTTTGTAAATACCTAAACCAAGTCAATATTTTTTCATTGAAGTTTGTTATATTAGCAACATTTTTTAAATCATCAAAATTTTCTTTAGATAATTTTTCACCTTTTAAAAAGTCATTTAACTTCGTATTCATATTACTGACCATAATCAAACCTCTTTTTACAATTTATTATTAAAATATAAAAACACGTAAGTGTCAACAACGTGTTTTTATATTTTAATAATAAATTGTTTTTGTATGATGATATGGTCTTTTGTTATTTTTATTATTCCTAGTATTCCATATGATATTATCCAATTCAATCGAATTAACATTAATATGACGCTTTTGCAATTGCTCTTTTATTAATTCCAAAACATACAAAGTATTTGCTCTTATTTCAATTTCCATTTGACTATTATGTCTTATCATCTTTCCGCTAAAAATAACTCTTAATAATTTATCATTATATTTAAGAATTCCATTTGCTTCAAAAATTCTAGGCAAAACATAATCGGCACCACCTGTCAAATTATCAACAGAACGAATATTTTTATGTATAGTTTTTGATAAACGAAACAAATCATTTGTTAACAAAATTGCCCTTTTATTAAAATTAACTGTCTGTCCTTTAAATTTACTTTTATCATCAAAGTACTTGAAATTATTAACAATATAATTTAAAAGCTCCTCATCAGAGTTTAATGAAAATAATTCGTCATAAAATTTTTCTTTTTTACAAGATATAATTCTAACCGTTTTCTGAAACAGTTTAAATCTTTTTGCAAACATTGGCGGTAATTGTCCATTAGATTCCATAATCTTTTTAAATTCTTTTTTTTCATATGTGACAAATAATTTATATCCAAAAAATGTGGATTAGAATTTATCACCTTTAATAAAATATGAAATAAAGCTTCAGAGCCACTATAATCTATTCCATTATGATTAACCTTCCATTTTCTATTACCCCAAAAGCAAAAGTTCATAGATTCACATAAAAAAGCAAAAATTATCAACTCTTTTTCATTCAATGTAACATTCTCGTTTTCCAGCCAATAATGATAATTCCAATCATCAATGGTATCTAAAAATTCACTAATTTTATCTTTATCAACTGAAACAAACTTACTATTTTTATTAATATACTTTAAAATATTTATATTTTTCATGGCACATCACACAATAATTCTATTCTATAACTTCAGGCATAGGCAAATCAAATGTAACATGATTATATTGTTTAACATTTTGACTCTTGCATAATTCTGAATACTTATCATCCCACGATAAGCGATAAGACTTATTAATGTCAAGTCCTAATTTTTCTACCCATTTTCTTACTACTTCAGTTGGATCTTCAGAAACACTTTTATTTTCTACTTCAAGTGCGATACCAAAAGGATACTCATCTACTGATATCTCAACTTCATCGTTAACAAAAATAGTTCTATATCTTTCATAACTCTCTACAGCTTTCATTTTTAAGACATTATTAATTAAGAACATTAAATTATCATAATCCTCGTATTGTATTTTCACTTCTACTTCTTCCTCTTTATTTACATCAGTAGACTTAGTGTCTGAGATTCTTCTTTTCCAACTAATTTTACATTTTGCCGTTTCATCATTTTTTGTAACCCTAACTCTAAATCTTCCATCTATTTCTTTAGAGTAAAAACTCATTTCATCATTAGGATGGTCAAATTGAGAGGTCTTTTCATAACAACGACTTCCCATATTTAGGCCTTGAACATTTTTTAGCTTTTCAATTATACTTTCCAATTTTTCTGCAGGAAAATAGTATCTTACTTCATATTCCATAATTATTCATCTCCTTTGTCTAATAATAATTCGTAAGTAGCCAATTCTTCTTTAATAGCTGTATCTAAATCCGCAAATCTTAAATTATAATCAGTAAAGTTTTCATCTTCATAATCAGAATTTGAGACTATTTCATTAAAAACATTGCGGTTTAAACTATGAATTAAGGTTTTAATAAATTTTTGTATATCATCTTTTTTGCCGTAAATATCCATTATCCTATTTTCAATATTCGGCAACTTTTTTATATAAATGTTAATACCGGGCATTTGTCCTTCTGAAATTGTTGTTATCATTTCAACTCTTTTCGTATAATCATAATTATTATTTTCAAAAAATGACCTTAATTTAGAAAGACTAATTTCATCTTGAAAAACTTGTGTTTTTTCATCGTTAAAAGTTTTTTGTTCTACATGAATTTGTCCTTTCATAAAAATACATTTTTTTCCAATAGTATTTAATACCTTACTCGATCTTATTCTAATAGATTGATTCCCCATCTTACTTTCAAAATAATAAATTTTCTCCAACGAAATTCTGTCAAAAACATTCTTTCTATAAAGATTTTGAATAGCTTTAAAAACGCTACTATTTACCTTACAAGAAAAATTATTTTGTATTTTAATTATCGAATCATCAACTATATATCTTTTTTCATCACCACAAATAATTCGATCATATATATCCAAAATTTTTGATTTTAGTTTAGAATCCAAATTATAGTCTTTATCATTATTAATTTTATCGACAATACTTGTAAGAGTTGAAAGTGCTCTACCATTATACTTCCTCTCAATAATTAATTCCGACAACTTATCTATCGTTTTATCATCAAAATTGTGTGTTGCATTTAATATTTTTATCAAATATTCAGAAATATTTTCTGGATTAACATTGATTTCATTATAATCACTAAACTTTGTTATTTTTAATCCTCGCTCTTTTAATGATGATATTTTCTTTTCACTTTCAGAAATAAAAATAAAATTTTCATGATTCAATCCCAGTTTTGACAATATTTTGGTAACAATCCCATACCCTCTACAATCATCAAAATCTCTATTTCCTAGCAATAACCTTTGAGCATCATCTCTATTTTTAGCACCAACATATTCACCATTAACATTTCTTCCAGAAACCTGCAATTCCAACTCTTGCAACTTATAATGCAATCCCCAACCTTGCCCTTCTTGAGGAAGATGAATAAAAATTCCTTCATTTTCAGCAATAGTCTTTATAGCATTAATTCGTTGAGCTTCACAATCACAATGCGTATCGCCATACATTCCAAGTAAGCACTCACATTGAATCCTTAAAAAAATATCTTTTTTATGAAACATTTTTTTATTTCTAAAAAATAATCAATATTCGACTTCGATTTAAAATTATTAATTTGCTTATTTTTAATTAAAAGTAAAACATTTTCATCGGTTAACCCGTATTCATTAATTTCGTTTGAATCGGCCTTATAACAAACAGTTAAAATCTTACCCTTAAATAAGCTATTATCTTGTTGTAAATAAAACGAAAACTTATCATTCATAATATATCACTCCATAAAATTAATTGCTTAAATTATAACATTATCATTTTCATTTGTAAACACATCGAAAAAATCTAATAAAATTGAAAAACATTATCTTATTTTATAGTATTCAAAAAATGCGATATAATAGTAATTATAATTTCCCTTATTATTATGATTTTTTCACTTCAAAATAACATATATAACAACAAACTATCAATAGTTTAATTTAATAATATTATTTATTTTTTCTAAATTGTTAATTAACGAGATTTTAAAATAACTAAATAACTATTTGCTTTTAATTCCTCTAAAATATTTCTAATTGCTTTAATACTTTCTTTACTAACGGCTAGCACCCCATCAATAGAATAATCCCAGTCATCTGGTAGACTTAATATAAATGAAAGCAACCCTTCGGCTTTATATGAGGGTCTTATATCTCTTAAATGATAATTAGACACAACTCTATAATTAGTATTTTTTATTCTAAATACTGACATTTATTATCTTTACCTCCTTATTACGCCCTTAAAAATCACGCAATAAGTAAATAACTGTTTTCTCCCTTATTCTCCACCATTTAAACATCAAAAAGCCTTGTAAAACAAGACTTTTTTATATACCTTATAAAACAAGTTTTCTCGAAACATTATAACATTTGATAAACGACGAAAATATTTGGCAAAAACAAGACCAAGAACAAGGCCAATTAAAATTAAACACAAGAAAAAGAAACCCTATAAGATGTTGAAGTTATTGAACTACACCTAAGTTCTCTTTTCCAAAACATAAGAATACTCTCTACAACAATCATGTAAAGGGCAACCATCACATTCAGGATTAGTTGGATGACAAAAATGCCTTCCTATAGCCCAAAAAGATGTTGTTAATTCTCCTGGAAAATCAGGATTAATTTTTTTTGCCACTTCAATAACATTATCTTGAGTATCTTTTTTCACTAGTCCCATTCTTAAAAAAATTCTGCGAATATGAACATCATAGGCAATATCTATATATTGTTTATTATTAATTTCTTGATGTAAATCACGAATTAATAATAAAGTTCCTAAAGATGCTTTCTTATGACTAATACCGTCAAATTCTTCAAATCTCTTTACTATTACATCTGCACTTTGCTCATTCCAAATCTCAGAGGCATTACCATTATATTCTCTTAAAATCTTTTCCATGGCTTTATATATATATATTGCCATCTTATGTGGATACCTATGTAATGCAGGCTTTTCTTTTATAACACCTTCCAAATCTTCCATAGTCAAAGAATTAACTATATAATCAAAATCAAAGCTATTTAATCTCATTTTTAAACGATAGGGTAAGCTCCATGCAATCTCTGCTTTTACTGATTGATCAGCAATCAAACCAATAATAAAAGCATTAGGATTTTCAATAATAAAACGATTTTCATCTTTTCCTAACAAGTTACCTTTTAAAATACTATCTTCTTGTTCTACTTGTGGCAAATAATGATCTAATACACTTCTAATTTCATTTTCTTTATTCATACTAATTCACCTTAATCATCATTATAGCATGAATATGATTCATTTTATTAGTTTTCTAATCCTATATCCTCTTTGTCGTTAATGATCATTTTTTCCTTAATCGCATTTGGGAACTTTTTCCTGATTCCAACCAATAATCGAAAATAATTTCGTACACCATTTCTTTAAATGATATGATTTTTATTTCAATTTCATTCATAACCTAATACCTCCACCCTTAAAAAGAAAATATACATTAAACGAATTTTCTAGCACAATGAAACACCATATTCAATACATTACTATTAAATTTATATTTTTCTCTCTGTGTTTTATCTTTTACGCTTCAACACTATTCCAACCTGATCAACATAATTATCTGTTTACTAATCAAAAAAAAGTTAGAATCAATTTCTAACTTTTTTTGTTCCAATCATTAAACTTTATATGTAATTCAAGTACTGCCTTTTTCATTATTTGTTTAATTAAAAATTGATTGGTTATGAATAACTCAACCATAATAACTCCCCTTTTCGAAGCATATTATATATTATTTTAAAAATTTGTCAAATTGATCATTTTTAAACGAATAAAGTCCTTCGGGTAATCCATTATGATCAATAACATATTTTTTTCATGTATTATGAAAAAGAGGTCATGATTATGTGTTGTTTATATTTTATTTTATTCCTTTTATTATTGCCCCTCGTTATTATTTTATTTCCATTTTTCTTAATATTCTACTTCTTCTTTTTTCTCTTTGGAGGGTGTAATAACAATAAAAAGTTCTAATTGATCAAGTATATCATTTCCCATCGTGCACATACTACTAATAGGTGAATACTATGAATTTTGATCAAGTAACATTTCATCGCATCTTAATCGAAAACCTGGAAAAAAGATGCATCGATTTATTAAAATACGATAATCCTGAAGCGAGAAGATTGTATCGAAAATATCAAAATCAACTGATTTTAGAATATGAAAAAAGAAAAGAATATAAAAAAGAACTTAAATGAAAGTTCTTTTTATGATGCTATTTTATCTTTTTCATCATTTTCTTCTAATATTTTTCGGATTTGATCATATTTTAATTGATAACTCATTGTACGATTTTGTAAATCGATCAATTCTTCCTCTAATTCTTTATTTTTTTTCTGCATCAATTCATACAATTCTTTGTAATTGAGATTAGAATCTTCTTTTTGTTGATAAGGTACTCGAATAGCTTCTTTAATTTGAGGTCTTTTAATTTTTTCTTCTTCTAGATCATCTTCTTCAAAGGAATAATTTTCTTTTAATAATTCTACCAACGGTTGTTCAAAGCGAAACACACGATATTCATTAATAATCGTTCCACTCAATAAATGATAATCAAGATCTTCTATAGAGAGAGATTCTTTTCGCATATTTTGTTTCACAATTTGTTTTACTTGATCTTTTAATTCACGCCATTCATCTTCACTGATTGCTTCAGAGTAATGATCGTTTATTTTTGCCACATAAACTCTTCCGTAACCACTTTGATCAATTTCTGCTTCTTTCTGTTGGTAAATCAAAAATCCCTGATCTTTTATTTTTATATAACGTACGAGAGAAACTTCAAACATTTCTTTCTCAGGATGAAACAATTTCAAAACAATCATATTCTCACCTACTATCTAGTATCATTATAAGCAAATTGCCCTTATTTTTCAAGTACTACACTATTTTTATTAGTCAAAATATAGTATAATAAAAAAAGGAAGTGGTATTATGTTAAAAAAAAGCGTCAATGCGATTAACCTCTTAGTTTCTGGGTTATTTTTTATAGCCGTCGGAATTTTTTCCATAGTATCCGGTTCAACCCTAATGCGATACGTGATTATATTATTAGCAGCTGGTATTTTTATTCATGCGATCATTCGTTTCTTCTTAAAGATTTTTAATACAAGTAACAAATCGGAGTTATTCGTTCGAACAATAATTGATCTAGTATTCGGATCTGTTCTATTTTTTAAGGTCGATTTTATCTCAGCAAGTATTATTGTCATCTTTGGTATTTATTTACTATGTCATGCGTTAATTGAACTCATTAGCTTTGTCATCTATCAAGTGAATCGTGTCCGAGGTAGAATTCGTGTTTTCATAACCTTTATTATTCTTTTGGTACTATCGCTCTGTCTCATTTTAAAACCAAACCAAAATATGAAATATGCAGCTATTATTATTGGCATTTATCTAATTTTTTATGGTATTACTAATATAACTGACTTTATTAGTGAAGTAATGCCACAAAGAGTTTCCAACAAAATAAAAATGAAAATTCGTTTTCCTCTTCCCATTTTCTTAACAGCCTTTATTCCTCAAAAATTATTAAATGTCATCAATGATTCTATTAAAGTAGAACATGATCCATCATTATTTCATTCGGTAAAGAAAAATGAAACTCCTGATTTAGATGTGATCATCCATCTCGCCCAAAGTGGTACAGCATCATTTGGTCATGTTGAAATTGCTTTTGAAGGAAAGATCTATTCGTATGGTAATTACAATCGTCATTCGAGAAAATTTTATGATGGCTTTGGAGATGGTGTTATCTGCATTGCAGATAAAGATGCCTATATTGAATATCAAGTCATGAATCGTGGTCGTTACTTAGTATCATTTGGATTAAAATTAAATGAGATACAAAAGACGAAAGTAAAAGAACGTATTCATGCTCTCATCACCGAAAATACGATTCCCTATTATCCTGATCTTCAATTATATGAAATGGGATTAATTGAAAAAAAGAACTTTCGTGATATGTCTAGTGAACTTTATAAACTAGCAAGTGCGGAATATCGTAAATTTACATCCGGAAAAAATAAAACTTTTTTCATTATGAAGACCAATTGTGCCGTAGTAGCAGAATCGATTCTACGCAGTATTGGTTCCTTCGTACCGGAAAATGGAATTCTTTCTCCAGGGACCTATTATGACTATTTAAATGGGGAATTTCAAAAGAAAAATACCAATGTAATTTCTAGAACAATTTATACAAAAGAAAATATCAAAAAACTAAAGAAAGATAAAAAGAAAGCATAAAAACAGAGACTACTCTGTTTTTTATATGTTTTTATGATAGTTACAACCATTACGATAATTGGTACATCCCATAAAATACCCATTTTCCGAACGCTTTACAATTAGATAACCTCTTCTACATTCAGGACATATTTTAATTTTTTTCATAAAATCGAGGTGATTCGTTTCAAAGCCACATTTCTTGCGATCATTCGTACATTGGTAAAGAGGTTGAATATGTTTCGTATTGAAAAAATTACGAACAAGAGGAAAATGACACCTCGGACATATTAACTTCTTGTTCTTCCAACGATATTTCGTTCGATTGATAATTTGTGCAGAAGAAAGTT
Organism: uncultured Bacilli bacterium; assembly: GCA_944358455.1. GTDB lineage: Bacteria > Bacillota_I > Bacilli_A > RF39 > UBA660 > CALVRE01. The sequence goes on from CALVRE010000020.1 coordinate 12,744, forward strand.
CTTTTAGAAAGCGGGAAGAAGAATGAACGGGAGCAATAATGAAAACCATATTCTTCGTCCTCGTCAAAGCCACATAAAACAGCCTTCTCTCTTCCGCATCCTCATAACTATCATCATAAGCTATCACCAAATCTAAAATAGGATCATTTATCTTTTCACTTGGAAATCCATATTCCCCGTTTTCACCATTGATGATAATAACATGTGGAAAACCTAATCCTTTTGAAGCATGAGCCGTCATAAACGTTAATGTTACCTGTGGATAAAGAGTCGATTGCAAAAAATCTTCCTCTTTATGAAAGTGAAGATGATCGATCAAAGGGTCAATATCTTTTTTATAACGACCAATTAATAAAATTTCGACATCGGGCGAACTTTTTTCCACAATGGCTCCAATACATTCTTCCAATACTTTTATTTTTTCCTGTGGAAAAGGTTTACTGTCGTCATAGAGATAAATTTTTACTGGTCGTTCTAAGTGTTTAGGAGAAGTCAGTTGTTTTTGAAATTGATACTGATTCTTCATCACAAAGTTACCTGCTAAATCGATCAATTCTTGACTATTGCGATACGTATGAGTAATGGTAAGTCTTTTCGCTGCTGGTAATTCTTGTTCAAAATTCATAAATAAAGAAATATCAGAACCAGCAAAAGCAAAAATTGATTGCCAATCATCCCCAACGACGATGAGTTTCGCATGACTTGCTTTCACAACTGCTTTCAAAAAAAGAAAACGTTCTCTCGAAATATCTTGATATTCATCAACGATAATATATCGATATGGAAGTGCAAGCGTTTCTTCCTGTAATCTTTTAGTAGCGAAGCGAATCATATCATCAAAATCCATCTCATCTCTTTGTTCTAAATAATGCTCATAATATTCGTACATTTCACTTAATAAATCGAGGAAAAAAGTGGTTCTTCTATCATGAGCGTATTCTTTTTTCCACATGTTAAAATCGTCTATTTCATGACCGTTTGTTTTGAAAGAATGAAGAAAGGTGTTACATACATGGATGAATCGCATATAACTTTGATCCTTCTTTATTTCTTCTAAAATCGTATAAATTTCGTAATCCGTTTTTGGCCTACCCGTAATAGAATGTTCTCTTAATGCCTCTTCTAATTCTTCGATGATATCATTACTAGATAGTAGAATCTGTGTTGTATGATACTGACTGTGTAATTTCATCGTTTTCCACTTATAGTAACGGCATCGAAAAGAAAAGCTTTGATCGTTCACCAAATCAATATAGTAATTCCTTCCTCCCACTTCTAAAGTAAAATCCGGAAGATAATCAAAAGAATAAGGATATGGTTTTTGATAGCAATACGAAATACCGTGCAAAAACAAGTAATTGGCGACAATCACTTCTTCTCTCGTTACCATCATTTCATTCGTGATAGAGCGATTCTGCTCCTCGAGATTCCTCTTAATTTCCTCATTATGAAGTTGGACTTTTCCACACAAAGAAAGATATTCGATCTTTTCGATATAACGCTTTAACAGGCGACTATTTTGGATATATGATTTAGAAATCTCAAAGTCATAAGCAAAAAAATTCAAAAACTGTGATCGAAAACGAGCATCTTGTAACTTTTGTTTTAAAAAAGATGGGATGATATCATCAGCATTGTTACAAACACGTTTTCTGATACCACATTCTTTTAATATTTTGATACCGAATTTATGAAACGTTAAAATATGCGCAGGGATTTGAAAAGATCGATTAATTTTATCCTGTAGTTCATAAACAGCTTGATTCGTAAGAGAAATCATGACAATCGTTTCTGGTTCGATCTTTTTCTGTTCCACCAAATATTTTACTTTCCCGGCCATTGTCGTTGTTTTTCCCGCTCCTGCACCAGCAATTACCATCAACGCCTCACTCTCGTTTAAAATAACCTCTCGCTGTTCCATATCCAATTTAATACTTGCATCGTACTCATCAAACAAATGGTCTAAATATTCTTGTTCATCCATCATGATCATACTCCTATTGATAATATACGAGAAAGATTATGGAATTTCCTGCATCAAAAAAACTACACCATTGTGTAGTTTAATTTTTAAAATAATCAATTTTCATATTTTGGCGAACTCGCCTCATCGTTTCTTGTGCTCTTTCACGTGCTTTTTTCGTACCTTCTTCTAAGATTTGATCCACCAATTCTGGATGTTCTTCATAATAATGACGTCTTGCTTGAATAGGTTTTAAAAATTCCATCATGCTACGAATCAATTCTTTTTTGCAAGCGACACATCCTCTACTACCACTTTTACATTCTTGACAGACCGTATCAACATTCTTTTCATTGACTAATTTATGATAATAATATACCATGCAGATATCAGGATTTGCTGGGTCATCTTTTTTTATTTTATTTGGATCCGTTATGGCTCCCATAATTTTTTTCGTAATCGCATCTTCATCATCAGCAAGATAGATTGCATTACCAAGACTTTTCCCCATTTTTTCATTACCATCTAAACCTTTGATACGAGAATTTTTACCAACCATTGCTTCTGGTTCAACCAATGTTTCTCCATAAATATGATTGAATTTTCGAACAATTTCTCGTGTCTGTTCAATATGTGGTAATTGATCATCACCAACTGGTACTAGATCCGCATCGAATGCTGTAATATCAGCAGCTTGACTTACCGGATATCCTAAAAATCCGTAAGTAATACTTTCTCCTTCGTTTCCAAACACTTGTTTCTTTTGATTTACTTCCGCCTTCGTCGTAGGATTGCGAAACAATCTTGAAACTGTCACGAGATTAGAATAAAAAATAGTCAATTCCGCAATCTCGGGAATTTGTGATTGAATAAACAAGGTCGTCTTGTTAGGATCGATACCTACTGCCAAATTATCGAGAGCAACTTCTCGTACATTCTTTCTTACTTTGTCTGGATCATCAAAGTTATCAGTCAAAGCTTGTACATCCGCAATAATAATATAAGTATTATATTGATCTTGTAGTTCAACACGTTGTTTGAGCGAACCAAAATAATGTCCTAAATGGAGTCTCCCTGTAGGACGATCTCCTGTTAATATGTTTTTCATATATGTCCTCCCTTATCCCATTTTATTTTAATAATGGAAGCACCATCGTTTTGTCATCATATTTCTCACCTGACTCGATTATATCATATTTCCTGCCAGAATGCGAAAAAAGACGAAAAGAATTCGCCTTTTTTTATTCAACTGATTTCAATGATTCGATCATATCGATCTTTTTGAGTTTAAAATGCGTTACAATAGCAACGACAACAGAGAATAATAACGTAATGAGCCCTGCATACCAATAGGATTCTAAGTTTATCTCCTTAATAAACATAATGAAGTCCATCTCTGCTGTATCCATGACAAAACGATGAAGGAAAACCCCTAAAAATAAACCAACAAAGATACCTAGGACAGTCAAAATCATCGTCTCACGATAAACATATCCAGATACTTCCCTATCATAGAAACCTAATACTTTTAATGTTGCGATTTCTCTTTGACGTTCCATAACATTGATATTAGTTAAATTATATAATACGATGAAGGCAAGAAGACAGGAAGCACCCAAAATAACAATTACGATCTTATTCAAGCTAGTGATAATAGTATCGAATGTTTCCACACTATCTTCCGTAAATACATTGCTTAAAAATAGGCCAGATTCAATTAAATTGGTAGAGATGGTATCATGATCCATTTCAGAATTTTCTAACTCTCCATAAACCGTATTATAAAGTGGGGAAGTCTCCATCACTTTTTCATAATACGACGGAGTCATATAGACATAGTGATAGGTGTAGTTTTCCACAATACCAGATACCTTAATGAAAAATAAGCGATTATCACTATTGCGAATACGAATCGTATCTCCCTCTTTTACTCCCAATAAACTAGCCATTTTCTCTGTGATGATAGCTCCACTATCATCTAAAGAAACCTCTTCTCCAGAAGTACGAACTCGCAAGTGAATATATTCCTTAAATTGTTCCATGTTTTCTGGTACGATCAAGTAAAAATCATGTTGTTTATCATTTGCTTCAAAATTATACAATTCTTGACGAACATAAAGAGGATTGATAATATGATTCTCTTGTAACAACTGATCCACCCCTGTATTAACTGTAGTCTCTTCACTATTTAATACAGATAAAGTATCGTAAGTAAATAATTCTTCATATTGTTTAGGAACAATTGATGAAATACCGTCGCGAAGTCCAAAACCCGTAAGGGTAAGAGCTGTACAACCAGCAATACCAATGACAGTCATAAAAATACGTTTTTTATAACGGAATAAATTACGAACGGTTACTTTACCACTAAAATTCAAACGATTCCAAATAAAGGTGATATATTCTAAGAAGACTTTCTTTCCTTTTTTTGGAGCTTTTGGACGAAGCAAATTAGCAGGTTCTACTTTCAGTTCCGTATGGCAAGAAAACCAAGTAACGAAATTGGTCAAAAGCAGTGCAACACCAATGATAACCAGGAATACAACAGGATCGATATGGATCACTAAAGATGGTAGAGAATAAGTAAATGCATAAATACTATAAATCACTCTTGGAAGTAATTGATAACCAACTAGTAATCCGATTACACCTCCAAAGAAAGTCGCAATGGTTACATAGAGAAAATAACCAAACATAATACTTCCATTGCTGTAACCAAGAGCCTTGAAAATACCAATTTGCGTACGATCTTCCTCAACCATTCTCGTCATCGTATTCAGACACACTAAAGCCGCTACTAATAAGAAGAACACTGGGAATACCTTAGCAATATTATCGACACGTAACGCATCGTTTTTAAAATCCGTATAACCAGTTTGATCCGTTCGATCTAATAGATACCATTCCGGCTTTGGCAACTCTTCTAAAGCCTTTTTTTGATCCGCGATTTCCGCGTAAGCACGATCAATTTCCGCTTGAAAATCAGCTAATCCATCTTCATATTCTTGTTCCTTTTCGGCAAGCAACGTTTCATTCTTTTGTAATTCCAAACGACTACTAGCGAGCTCTTTTTTCGCAGAAGAAATTTCTTGATAAAAGCGAGACTCCTCTTCTTCTATTTTTATTTTTCCATCTTCAATAGCTTTCTTTGCCTGCTCTAATAAAATCGGAGTACGATTAAACTCTTCCTCTTCCTTTGTCAGCGTTTCTAAGTTTTGATTATAAGTAGCGGACATATTCTGATATTGGCTTTCCAATTCTGCTAAAAGAGGATTATCTGGATCTTCTTCTTTCATCTGATCAATTTGCGCTTGCAATTCATCTACCTGTTGCTTTAATAATGCAAGAGATTTTTTTCCTTCTTCGATTCTTGCACTTATTTCATCCTTATGTTCATTATAATAAGCAAGATTATTCTGATATTCCGTTTCTTTGGCATTTAATTCAGCCTTGGCTTGTTCAATCTGTTGATATCCAAGGGTTTCTTTTTCCGAAAGTACATTTTCAGCATAATTGAGACTATTTTTACCATCTTCGATTTGCTGTTTAGCAGCATCGATTTCTTTTTTTGCATTATCTAATTCTACTTGTGTTTTCGCTTCTTCTTCTTTTATTTTGTTTTCTGCTTCTTCGATCTTAGCAGTCGCTTCTTCTAATACTTCTTCATAACGAAGCGTCTCTCGGATCGGTTTTAATTCTTGTAACTCTTCTAATAAAGGCGCAAGTACTTCATCATACTCATCTTCATAAGAAACCGTATCTTGACTACCTACTCCAATCAAGTAAGCCTCTGTATAATAATCCATCACAAAGCTATCTTTCAAAACATATAAGAAAGACGCTAACTTACCATTACCAACTGTCGTAATTCCCTTTTCAAGTCCAATATAAAGAGGCGTTTTAGCCGTTCCGACGACGGTTAATTCTTCACTTTTTAATTGTCCATCAACCGATTCATGAAATGTGATAACATCGCCAATCTCATGATAACCAACTTCAGCAACACATTCATTCTCATTTTGTGGAAGACGTCCCTCTTCTAGAACAAGATGATTCATTTCTTCCTCGATACTATGAACACGATAAACATCACTACCAACGATGACATCTAAAGAGTAACTTCCAATTACTTTATCTGTATGTGTGAGCTCTTTTAAACTATCGATATCTTCTTCTGTCAAACCATAAGTACTCACAATTTTATAATCGAATAATTCATTTTCATCAAAATATTGATCTGCCGTTAAAAACATATCTTCACTGGTACTTCGAATACCAGCAAAAAAGCCTACCCCTAATGCCACAATAAAGAAAAGAGACAAAAATCTCCCTAAAGAATCTTTAATTCTTTTAAACGATTGTTTCATCAAAAGCCACATATTACCAAACAATTCCTTTCGCATCGATCGGATGTTCATTTACGACGATTTCAGACACGCCACCATTTTTCATCTTAATCACTTTATCGGCCATATCAGCAATGACAGAATTATGAGTAATGATAATAACCGTCATTCCATTTTCACGGCATACTTTTTGTAAAAGCTCCAAAATACGAGTCCCAGTCTTGGAATCAAGTGCACCTGTCGGTTCATCGCAAAGAAGCATTTTAGGATTTTTAGCAATCGCACGGGCAATTGCGACACGTTGTTGTTCTCCACCTGACAATTGAGCTGGGAAATTACTCATACGATCTTCTAGCCCTACTTCTTTTAATACTTGTTTAGGGTCTAACGGATGTACACAAATTTGACTAGCTAATTCGACATTTTCTAGAGCCGTCAAATTTTGAACTAAATTGTAAAACTGGAAAACAAAACCAATATCATGACGACGATATTGAATTAACTGCTTTCGATTATAAGTAGTGATATCTTTCCCATCGACAATAATACTACCACTGGTCACTTGATCCATTCCACCAAGCATATTTAAAATTGTCGTCTTACCAGCCCCACTAGGTCCTAATACTACCACCAGTTCACCTTTATCGATCGAAAAGTTTACCTTATCGACTGCTTTTATCGTAAGTTCTCCCATTTGATACTCTTTCTTTACATTTTTTAGTTCAATATATGCCATTCCATCCACCCATCCTTTCATTTTTATTATAACACTTTTTTTAATATTGAGAGAATAAAAACCCAAAGCTTCTCATCAACTTATCGACATATAATAGTTATTATTTCAATACAGATAGATACAAAGTGGCCAAAAACTCTTTTGGCAATATCAGTGCGACTGTTCTGAGCTTATCTTTCACTATATCGCTTTTCTTACTTTCCATCAATAATTCATAAATATACCGAATGACATATTTATTATGAATAAGTCCTCGTACTTTTCTCTCTTTCATTTTTCTCTCAATCAAATCAAAATTCAATCTTTCTACTTTAGCGAACGCTTTTTTTAATTGACGATTAAATTTTAAAAGCGAATAAACTTCAACCTCTTCTAACTCTAATGTTTTAGCTAAATATTCCAAAGAACGTAAATAAAGATCTTGCCATTCTTCTTTTTGATTCCATATTTTTTGATAATCTCTATGTTTGATCAGTTCTTTCGTAATATTATGCTTAGATTCCAAAATACGTTTTAATTCATCTTCTATTTTACGATGATTTTTTAAATAAGAATATCGGATATGATTTTTTTTAAATGTATAAAGATCTCCATCCAACTTGTGAAAAACTTTCAACGTGTCATTATATCCAAAGGCAATTCCTCTTTTGGCTAACGAAGCATCAAAAATCAAAAAATTACCAATATTATTTTTTGGACCAATATAAGTAATGTTTACCTTTCGATGAACTTTTTTTAACTTTTTTTTCAATCCCACTGCATCTAAGTCAACCCCAATAATTTCATCCGCCCCCATATCAAGTGCAAGATTAATAGGAAAATTATCATAATACCCACCATCGACATACATATCTCCATCAATACGCTTGATCTTAAAAGCTGGAAAACAAGTCGCACTAGCCATCAGATAATCTTTTAATTTCCCTTTCGGAATTTGATCTTTTGTAATCGTAATTGGTTTTAGATTGCTCAAGTTTACCGTTACCATTCCAAAATCAATTTTTGATTGATAAAAAACATCTAAGTTAATATAACGATCCATCGTCGCTTCCATACGACTGACATCCATTCCACCATTCATAAGAATTCCTTTTGCATAAGTTTTAAATAACTCAAAATTACTATTTTTTGTTAATACTTGTTCATCAAATTTATCTGAAAAAATCAAATCAAAATTCATATTCTCCCACATCTTTAATGCATCTTTATAATTTCCTTGTACCATAAAAGCACCATTTAAAGCACCAACACTTGTTCCGACTACTATATTATATTTGATATTCAACTTGCGCAACGCCTTCCAAACACCAATTTGATAAGAACCTCTTGCTCCACCACCAGATAAAACGATTGCTCGCATACTATCACCCATTTTATTATACCATGCTAAATTTCTTTCCGACAACACTTCATAAAATAATCCCAAAATTGATTCATATTGGAATCATAATCAATCATAAGTTCTGGATGCCATTGTACCCCAATATGAAAAGATTGATCTTCTAATTCCATGGCCTCAATGAGTCCATCTTCACTTACTGCTGCTACTCGATAATCATTTGGATTTGTAACGGCAAAGTGATGCCTACTATTCACGCTCATCTCATCAACTTTCAAAATATCTTTTAATTTTCCATCTTTTAAAAAGACTTTATGTGCATAATTCTTTTTTTGAAAATGACCGTTCGGCTCCGGAATCTTGACTAACTCCGTTCCCATTAGCTGCATCCCCATACAAATCCCCATCATCGGTTTGTTACAATCTCTACAATAATCACAAATTACATGATCATATTCATAAATTCGTTCCCCTCCAGGATGAATAATACCATCACATAAGTCGACAATAAATTTTAGTTTCTCTTTTTCCTCATAAGAAAGCAATGG
>CALVRE010000021.1 GCA_944358455.1 uncultured Bacilli bacterium
TACCTAATGAAATGTCTAGAACTACTGATGAAACACTTGATAGTAATTCAAGGCCAGAACGTATTCAAAGTTTTTATGGCAATGGTGAAGATGTAATTGTAGTATCTAATCACATTAATGCTGGGGGACATACTTAGCTCATACAACGATTAAATTTATAAGGGTATTAAGACGGCCAAATCTAAAGAAAAAGAAATTGTTGATAAAACTATACTAAAATTAAGTTTTCAAACTTAAAAAGGGTATAAAATAAAGAATTTTTAGTATATTTCATTTCAAATGTTAAAAATTACCAAATTTTGCTGTATAATATAATTAAGAATAGCAGTATCATTCTTTTTTTTAAGATGGATACTGCTTATTTTTTTGAAGTGAGGTGTAATGAATGGACAAAGAGGAAATTCAATTTAGCATTTATAAAATTTCTAAACAACAGATATTGGATAATTTAGATAATGTTGATGAAAACAGTAAAACAGATGAATTATTGGATAAATTATTATTTTATTTGGAATGTTATATAAATAAAAGCGATGGTAGAGATCATGTTAAGAAAAACAAAAAGGATGGATATTATATTTTCTTTATAAAAAGTAGAAGGGAACCAATTTGGAAGTCATTGATATTAAACTTGATGGAAATGACAGAAGAAAATGAGACAATATTTAAAATATTTAATGATAGTTCTTCATATATAATTTTTAAAATAGTAGCTGATGAAATATACGTTATGACAGGTGGTCGTGGAAGTAATTATATATCTAAATTTATTGAAAAGAATTTTGGGTTATATTTATTGCCTAAATTAATACAAAAGAATAATCCAGTTTTAAAAAGAATTGTAGAGAATAATACGAGTGGAAATAACTTAACAACTAGAAGAGTTACAAAAAATATGAGTAGTTTAGTAGCTGAAAGTAACATTGGTAGTATATATAAGGAGCTTTCGATACAAATATCTAATGAACTAGCTCCTAAATTGGGGATTCCATTAGAAGAGAGTAAAAAATTAATAGGTATATCAAGCGGAGATTCATTTGTTATAAGAAAAAGTATATCAATTGAGACGCTTGAAAATGTACTAAATACTTTATCGGAACTTTCAAAAAAAGAAGATAACTTTATTTTAAATTACTTTGTACCTGTAGAGAAAAAAAGGAAGAAAAAATCAGAATTGAATAATTTACTATATAATTGTATTTTGGATAATAATATAGAATCATTCGAGGTAATAGCTGATGACATTGAAACTTTTTACTTTTCTTCCGATAAATTTATAATAAAAAATAATAATATTGTAATGATGGAAAAAGAAGAACCAATTAGTTTTGATGACTTAATTAGTTTAATGTTAGAACAATGTAAGAGAAAAATGAGCATCAATTTTATAAAGAACTTTTTAAATTCTACTTATTTATTAACTATAGATAATAATGGACACACAATTATTCCGCAAACAAAGATTATTACATTAATACGTGGTTGTTTAGAAATTGAAAATGCTAGTTATTATTTATTAAATGGCGAATGGTATGTTTTTGAAGATTCTTATTTTGATATGCTAAATCAACAATATAAAGATATTTGTAATATAATTTTAAGTAAAGATGATAGTATTATAAAAATGTTTAATTTGAAAAAAAGTGAAAAATGCGAGGATGATTACAACGAAACTTTTAAAAAGTCTGATAATGTAATTTTTGCACATAAGAAAAATTTTAAAAATGTCGAAATAGCAGATTTGATTTTTTGGGATGATAATTCAGTTTATTTAATGTGTAATAAAAGTGAATTTAACGGACCAGGAATGCGCGATTTAGAAAATCAAGTGTTTACTTCATCTTCAATAATTAGCAGAGCTAGGGATGGGGAAACTAATATTTTAGAACAATACTATGATAAATTAAATGAAGAAGATAAAAAAATTATTTCTAAAACTGAATTCAAGTCTATGTTTAGAAACAAAAAAATAATATATGTTTTAGGGTTTAATGAAAATTTAAAAATAGATACTAGATCAGTATACTGTCAATATTTGTTAAAGGAAATTTATCAAAACTTATTATATAATAGCATGGAATTAATGTATGTTAATTATCAACTTTAAAAAAGTATCGCCGCTATTGCAATTTATTAAAAAAAAGTATATAATTATTTAGTGCAATTGTTGCAATTTATTTTAAAAATTGGTATACTTGAATAGTAGTAGGTGATATATAATGAATAAAAGCAAAAGCAAAAAAAAATTTAGAGTTATTTCTTTATTTTCAGGTGCTGGAGGTATGGATTTAGGATTTATAAATGCTGGATTTGAAATTGTTTGGGCAAATGATTTTTTTAAGGAAGCGGTAGAGTCTTATAAAAAAAATGTTGATGATAGAATTGTATATGGTGATATTACTAAAATTGATAGTAGTGAGATGCCAGATGATATAGATTTAGTAATTGGTGGATTCCCATGTCAAGGATTTTCTGTTGCCAATACAAAAAGAAGTATGAAAGATGAAAGAAATTTCTTATATAAAGAAATGTTAAGAGTAATAGATGATAAAAAGCCTAAATTTTTTGTTGCTGAAAATGTAAAAGGTATACTTTCTATGAAAAAAGGAAAAGTATTTGATATGATCAAAAAAGATTTCAAAAAATTGGGTTATAATGTAGATGCAAAATTATTAAATGCTGCTGAATATGGTGTTCCGCAAGCAAGAGAAAGAGTTATAATTATTGGTAATAGAATAGGTGTTAAAAATCCATATCCAACACCAACGCATTGGGTTGATAGTAAAAAATATGAATCGAAAGAGGGATTAAAAGATCCTGTAACAGTTGAAGAAACTATTGGTTTTTTAAGTGATGTTAGGCTTAGTGATAAACCTATAACTTTAGATAATGGTATGATTATTTATAATCATATGGCAGCAACAAATGTATATGATAAGTTCTGGGGAAGAAAATATAAAGTTAAACAAGAAGATATATGTGATTATCTAAAAATGTGGAGAGATAAGGCTGGATATACTACTAAAAAAGTAGATGAACATTTTGGCTATAAATATACTGCAGGACATTGGTTTAGGAAAGATAATCATTCAGGTAGTATTCCTAAACCATCTGATTGGTGGGAATTAAAGAAGATTTTAGGGTTTGACAATAAATATGATAAAAAAGTAACAACAATGGTAGAAAAAGAGATTAAATTTGAGCAATCGTTAAGAATAACTAACTGGGATAGACCTAGTGATACTATAACCGCAACTAGTCCCGAGATTCATGTCAATAGAGAAAGAAGATTAAGTGCTAGAGAATGTGCAATGTTACAGACATTTCCAATGGACTATGAATTTGTGGGGAGTTTAAATGTTGTATATAGACAAATAGGTAATGCGGTGCCAGTTAAACTAGCTGAGCAAATAGCAAAAGGAATTTATGATGTATTAAAAAATGAAGAGAACTAATTATTCTCTTCATTTAATTTGTCATAAATCTTATAAAATTTATATTCTCCACACCATCTTTGATTTTGTGAATTATATCGTTCTTCTAACCAAGCATCGTTAAATCTCGCAGTATTCCCTTTTTTAACTGCATATAAATATATATCCCAATGATTATGTTCCTTTTTTTGTACAGTCCACCATATTTGCTTTTTTGTTTTGTCATAATATCCAATTTTGTTTTCCCAACATACTCTCTCCCAATCATCTGGTATGTCAGTTACTTGTTCAATTCTTGTGAATTTTGAATTTTGTGATAAAGAAATAAATTCATCGTTAGATGTGATATATCTTGGCTTATAATAAAAACCGCTTGTTTGATCAAAATAAACATAATCTTTAAAATTTGAAAATAAATCATTTTCAAATAAATTACTAAGTGTTCCATTTGGTAAGCAAGTTACTACTATACTAGGATAATCAGAACTATTAATAAAATTGAATATACCTTTTCCATCATCAGAATATCCAATCTTTATTAAATAAGTTAATAATGGTTTATGTGTTCTAGGATCTATTGATTGTAAATTTGATTTTACTGAAAATCCTGGAAATGGGCCTGATTTTAATACTTTTTCATTCAAAAAAGAAGTTTGATTATGCTCAAATTGTGTTGAATTTAATTCTCCAGAATTTCCTATTTTGTCAATGGTTTTTACATCAATATTTAAAATTACATCATCTAATTCTAATGCAATATCACAACTTATTGGAGAAGAATAGAAATTTTCATAACCGCTAAATTTTAAATATATATGATGTCTTAATAAACGCTCAGATACTTCTTTTACTTTATTCTTTTTTCCCCAAACTTCTTGTAATATACCATAATACTCTTGTGTTTCTTGTTCGATATGTTTTAGATCTTCAATGAATGTTTTTGAACTTACTAAATCCTTTAATATATTCATATATTTTTCTTCTAAATCTAAAATATCATTTTGCATATTAGTTCTATTAATATCTATATGTTGTTTTGACATATATTTACCACCTCTTATTGAAATTATATCATGAATTTAAAAAAACTGATAGGTTTGGACATGAAATTAAAAAACAATTGGAAAATAAATATTATAAGATAAATTAGTTGTTGTAAATGTATAATATTATAAAACTGAAATGATTATATTGGTATAAAAGCATCAAAAAGCACAAAAAAGCATTTTTTTGCATCGCTTAGTCATTGACTTCTATTGGTCAAGTGGTAAAATATAGTAAAATGAAATAATTAGCTGGTGAGAACTATGTCTATATTATTTCATTTTTTTGTTATCT
>CALVRE010000022.1 GCA_944358455.1 uncultured Bacilli bacterium
AGTCGCTTCCAAGGGTTGGGCTGTTCGCCCATTAAAGTGGCACGCGAGCTGGGTTCAGAACGTCGTGAGACAGTTCGGTCTCTATCCGTCGTGGGCGTAGGAAAATTGAGTAGAGCTGTTCCTAGTACGAGAGGACCGGAACGGACATACCTCTGGTGTATCTGTTGTAGTGCCAACTGCAGCGCAGAGTAGCTATGTATGGAATGGATAACCGCTGAAAGCATCTAAGCGGGAAGCCAACTTCAAGATGAGTTTTCCCATTTTTTATAAAGTAAGTTCCCAGAGAGACTATCTGGTTGATAGGCTAGAGGTGGAAGCATGGTGACATGTTGAGCTGACTAGTACTAATAGAACGAGGATTTAATCCTATTAGTTATTTTCATAAACTAATTTGATTAGATTACACATTATCATGTTTTCAGAGAATTATTTCTCAATATATTCAAATAATTAAATTGGTGACGATAGCAATGTGGATACACCTGTTCCCATCCCGAACACAGAAGTTAAGCACATTTACGGTGAAGATAGTGTAAGCGAAAATAACGAGTTGCCAATTTTTTTATTTGTTTTTTTTTGCAAAAAAGTATTTCTTTGTGGATAATTGAGAACATTATTTTGACATTTTGTCAAATTTTTAGTGATTTGTTAATTATATTACCTTATTTTTATAAAAAACACAAAGTTTTCCACATGTTTGTGCATAATTAGTCACAAATATAGGAATAATTACTAATAGTTTTCCACAATTTTGTGTAAAACATTGTAAAATTATCATAAATTTCTAGATTTTATATCTGAATTGTGCTATCAGTTTTTTTTCATGAAAGAATTTATAAAATACGGTAAATATGAAAAAGCCTCTTGTATAAAAAAAAGTAATTTAATATAATATCAATAGGTGATAGAAATGGAATTTAAAGTTACAACTTATAATGAAGAAGATACAATCGAATTAGCGCAAAATTTTGAATCAGAGAAATTTCCAAATATGATCATATGTCTCGATGGTGAACTAGGTAGTGGAAAGACGGTCTTTACCAAAGGGATTGCCATGGCTTTAGGTATAAAAGAGAATATTACTTCTCCAACTTTTACGATTATTAAAGAATACGATGGAGAATTACCTCTTTATCATATGGATGTTTATCGCCTAGATGGAGTAACAGATGGAATCGGCATCGAAGAGTATTTTACGAAAGGCGGAGTCGTTGTCATCGAATGGGCTGATACGATCAAAGATATTTTGCCCAAAGAACGTTTAGATATTAAATTTCGTGTGATCGATGAAAATAAACGATTGATTATCCTGATGCCACATGGAAGAAAATATGAAGAATTATGCGAGGCGGTATTATGAAAAATTTATTGATCGATACGGCTTGTCACGATCGTATTGTTGCGGTTTTAGAAGATGATCAAATCCTTGCATTTAAGCAAGAATTAAATGACCACACACTTTCTAGTCGTATGGTTCCAATGATCCAAGAAACGTTAGAAGAGGCCAAAATAGAACCATCTAATATCGATACGATTTATATAGTAACAGGACCTGGTTCTTTTACTGGTATCCGTGTTGGAGTTACCATTGCCAAAACATATGCATGGACTCTTTCTAAAAAAATTGTTCCCTTATCAGAATTAGAATTATTGGCGACGACACCTTTTGTAGGAGATTATATTATTCCTTATATTGATGCCAGAAGAGATTATGGTTATACAGGTATTTATGATCATACTGGAAAAGTGATCATGAAAGATTCTCATATATCAAGAGAAAATTTATTAAAAACAATTCCCGAAAATAAGAAAGTTGTGTTTGTCAGTAACGATGAAATCGATGTGCCATACGATGTGCTAAAACCACAAATTGATATTTCGGAAATGGTAAGACGACATAAAATGGATCCTGGAGTAAATCCTCATGAATGTAATCCGAATTATCTGAAGATGACAGAAGCTGAGGAGAATCTGTTAAAACATGATCACGATTAAAAAAGTAAAACAGCAAGACGAATGGAAACAAATTTTAAAACGGGAATTTCATGTTCAAGATTCCTTAGAAGATCCCTTCAGAACTTGTTTTGGGTGTTACGATGATGAGAATATGATTGGTCTTATTGACTATAGTAGTTTATATGATCATGCCGATTTGAATTATATATGGATCGATCCTAGTTATCGACGTCATAAAATGGGGACAAGATTAGTAGCAAAGATGAATCAAGATTTGAATAAACATGGTATTTTTCGAGTTACACTAGAAGTGAATGAAACGAATAGGGAGGCATTATCGTTTTATGAATACCTAGGATTTCGAAAAGAAGCCGTAAGAAAGAATTATTATCGTGAAAATAATGGTATTTTGATGGTATTAGAATTGGGTGAATAAAATGAAACATACATATATATTAGCAATCGAATCTAGTTGTGATGAAACGAGTGTAGCAATTATCAAAGATGGAAGAGAAGAAATTGCAACAGTCGTATTGTCACAAATGGATACACATGCTTGTTTTGGTGGAGTTGTTCCAGAAGTGGCGAGTCGTATGCATATCGAAAATATTACGATGGTGTTGGAAGAATGCTTGAAGAAGGCCAATATGACGATGGAAGAAATGGATGCGATTGCGATTACTTATGGACCAGGACTTATTGGCTCTCTGTTAATTGGTTTAGAAGCAGCCAAAACGTTAGCTTATCTCTATCAAAAGCCACTTGTTCCAGTACATCATATTGCGGGCCATATCTATGCGAATAATTTGGTAAAACCTTTAGAATTTCCTCTAATCGCATTAGTGGTTAGTGGAGGACATACTGATATCATCTATATGAAAGAAGATTATTCCTTCGAACGCTTAGGTGGAACTTTAGACGATGCAGTAGGAGAAGCTTATGACAAAGTTGCACGTGTACTTGGTCTATCATATCCTGGGGGGCCCGTTGTCGATAAATTAGCGAGCGAAGGAGAAGATACTTATTCGCTTCCTTTGCCACTCGATGATGATTCTTATAATTTTAGTTTTAGTGGAATCAAAAGTGCTGTTATTAATTTAGTTCACAATGAAAAACAACGAGGAAATGAAATTAATACGGCTAATTTAGCTTGTTCATTCCAAAACAGAGTAGTTGAAATATTGACGAAAAAGACTATGAGAGCGTTGAAAGAGTATGGGGTGAAACATCTTATCATTGCCGGTGGTGTCGCCGCAAATAAGGGCTTAAGAACGTGTTTTAAAGATCTTTGTGAAGAAAACGATGTTGAACTAATTGTTCCGGCTATGAAATATTGTACTGATAATGCTGCTATGATAGGAGCTGCTGGATATTTTGCTTATAAATTAGGTAGAAGAGCCACACTTGATTTAAATTCCAAAGCGAACGATGATTTGAAATAAAAAAGTTAATCATATTTGATTAACTTTTTTTCTACATAGCAAACAAGATAATACATGATCGTCGCAACAATACATAAAATAAAAATTCCCGTAATAACTAAATCTAGATTAAATACTTGAGATCCATACATGATTAAATATCCAATACCTTCTTTAGAAACTAAAAATTCTCCCATGATGACACCAATTAATGACATACTAACATTGATTTTCAAGGCACTGATAAAATTGCCAATGCTACTAGGAACCATTAACTTTAGATAGATTTGCCTTTTGGTTGCTCCCAGTGATTGCATCAATTTAATCTTGGTCGCATCCACTTCCATAAATCCTTGATAAACATTGATGATCGTAATGATTACAGAAATGAAAAGGGCCATTAATATGATCGATTTCATTCCAGCACCTGACCAAATGATAATAATAGGTCCAAGCGCGACTTTTGGTAGACTATTTAGAATCGTAAGATAAGGATCACATATACGATATAAAATTTTGTTCCACCATAAAATCGTTGCAATCACACATCCGAGAAGTGTTCCCATAGTAAAACTGACGATCGTTTCATAAACAGTTATCCAAATATGTTGATAGAAATTATTGGTATTATGTAGATTAATAATCGTATCAAGTACATCTTTTGGACTAGAAAAAATAAACGTATTGATTAGTTTAAAATCAGCCAGCAATTGCCATACGATTAGAAAGATGACAATGATGGCAACCTGACAGATGAGAACAAACCATTTTTCTCGTCTGATTTTCTTTAGATAATTTTGGTGTTCTAAACTAAACATGGAAATCCAAGTCCTTCCATATTTTGTCATAGTAAGAAGCAAATTCCTTACATTTACGATTTTCAATTGGTGTCGATTGATTTGTCATAATGATAGGATAGATATTTTTTATGGTTGCTGGTCTTTTCGATAATACAATGACCTTATCAGACATACTAATTGCTTCTGATAGATCATGTGTTACCATAATGGCACTTTTTTTCTCTCCTTTGATAATGCGAAAGACATCATCAGAGACAGCTAGACGTGTTTGATAATCA
The DNA here is from genome assembly GCA_944358455.1 of uncultured Bacilli bacterium. Lineage (GTDB taxonomy): Bacteria > Bacillota_I > Bacilli_A > RF39 > UBA660 > CALVRE01. The sequence goes on from CALVRE010000022.1 coordinate 4,456, forward strand.
AGTGCACTAAACGGTTCATCCAAAAGTAAAATATCTGGCTTGGTTGCTAATGTACGAATAAGAGCTACCCTCTGTCTCATTCCACCAGAAAGACTAGAAGGATAACTATTGATAAAATCTTTTAACCCGTAGGTTTCGAGTAAATGTAACACATATTCTTTGTTTTCCTCCGTTAGTTGATGTTGTAATTCTAGTCCAAGTAAACAATTATCTAAAATGGTACGCCAAGGGAACAAACCATCTTGTTGTAACATATAACCTAATTTGACATTGTCTCGAATGTTAATTTTACCATCACTTTTTACTTCTAAGCCACAAAGAATTGATAATATGGTTGATTTTCCACATCCACTAGGACCAACAATCGATACGAATTCTCCTTCCTCCATTTCGTAGGAGAAATCTTCTACGGCAAGAGTCTCACCCTGCCTGTTGTGATAAATTTTTTTTAAATGATCGATTTTTAAAATTGGTTCCATTTATTGATTAGAGAAAGAGGTATCGACTAAGTCTTCAAACGGTACACGTTTATCTAATTCTCCGGCACTTTCCATAATATCCATGATATGATTGAAATCCTCTTCTTTGATCTCTGTTGTTGTAAACCAAGAGTCATTATCTTTATAACGTTTTACGATTGTAACTAAATCATTCATAGAAGTATCTGGGAAATAATCGATAATAGCTTCCGCAATTACTTCTGGCGTATTTTCATGTACGAAGTCAAGTCCTTTTTGAATTGCTCTCGTATATCCTTCTATTACGTCTGGATTACTTTCAATATAACTTTTCTTAGCATTGTATGCAGTATATGGAACGGTTCCTCCTAATTGTCCTAAGGAAGCAACGACATATCCATAACCTTCTTTTTCTACTTCTGTAGCTTGTGGTTCAAAGAGATTGACAAAGTCTCCTGTTCCACCAATGAATGCTCCTCCCATGGCTGCGAAAGCGACACTCGTATCGATCGTAAGATCACTTCCTGGATCGATTCCAGCCTCTCTTAAAGCGTATTCGAATGTCATTTCGGGCATACCACCTTTTCTGCCTCCAATGACATAAGACCCTTTTAAATCTTCGAGCGTGAAGTTTTCCATTGGTTCTCTAGAAACGATAAAACTACCATCTCGTTTTGTAAGAGCTGAGAAATTCACTAAATAGTCTTTTTCTCCCTGATTGTAAACATAGATCGTTGCTTCACTTCCACAAAAGCCGATTTCGACATCTCCAGATAAAACAGCAGCTGTTACTTTGTCGGCACCAGCAGTAAGTATAAACTCAACATCTAATCCCTCTTCTTCAAAATACCCTAGATGATCGGCTGCATATTGTGGTGCATAAAAGATGCTGTGTGCGACTTCTGCAACGGTGATTTTCTTTAGGTCGCTTTTCTCTTTGTTAAAAGTGAAGAAAAGCACTGCGGAAATTCCTACCAAAACGATCACGATAAGTCCATAAATATATTTTTTCAAAACCATTCTCCTTTCTATTCAAGATATTATATTCGAAAATGGGAATATGGTGCGGGTGGAATATGGAGAAGGAAAAATGCAATTGTGATAGAAAAAACGTAAAAAATAATAGACTATGTAACAATCGACAGAAGTAAATTGTATTACCTTAGTTCTGATGACAAAGATGCGATTTATCGATGAAATATTTGGAAAATTTCGATCATAAAACTCCTAATCATTTTGACATGATTAGGAGTTCTTCCAATTTATAGATAAGGTCGAATATAAATGACAAATAAGAAAAGTACGTAAGTAAGAATACTGATGATCCAGAAAATCGTCGTGAAAATGTTATTTTGATCGATCTTCCATTTTTTATTTATCAAAGTTACTATTATCAACAAGAATAATGTTACGATAGAAATTTGAATTCCTTGCGTTAAATAAGGTGGAGTATAAGTGAAAGTAATGATATTATCTCCTTCTTTGATAGGAATATCGATAAAGTTCCCAAGGTAACGAGAAACTTCGACCTTTTCTCCATTTACCGTTGCTGTCCATCCCTCGTCATAACTAATCGGAATCATGAAACGAGACTTGTGCTCCTGATTATTCATTTTAATAGTAAAACGATCATGATCGAGGGTAAATTCACTCTCATATTGATTTTCTTCTAAGAAGGTTTGATAATCTTCGAATGAAATACTTCCTAAATGGATAGCTTCTTCCTTGAGAGGATAAGAGAAATAAAAACGGATGGTAATGGTACCCTCATAATCTCCAAGATGTAAAATACCGGTATTGTTATAAGTTGGGTAAGAAGTATTTTCTCCTCCATAACTTAGAACAGGTACATCGACCACTTTATCATTGATCGTGATTTTATTGATTAAATAACCTTCGTCGATCGTTAAATAAAGAGAAGAAGAAGGTAGGGAAAGTGTCGTTTCGAGATATGCACCTTCTATAAAGTTATCGGCTATGTATTTTCCATCTTTCTTACTAGCGCCCACCACTTTGTAGGTTGGACTTTGAATAGAAATAATGTCGTGATCAGGATAAAAGAGGGTGCGATAGATTTGATTTTGAACTTCGAAAGGATTTTGAAGAGGAAGTTCTACGAGTGATTGATCATCGTGGAAGATTCCGATTGGAAGTGTTTCTCGTTCATATAAATAAAGTTGATCGTTATAATCCAATAATTGGAAAATCGGATTGTTTTGTTCTTCTTTATGAAAAGAATATTTGACGTGGTAAAGGGCATCACTAAAGATCGTACCACCAAGGTCCTGCATTTTTGTATAACGAGTCGCATATCCCAATCTTTGATGCGATACCATTTGTTCTTCCTTCACAATATGAATCCAATTCGAAATAGTTGGTACACCTAAAATATGGGCATAATTTTCATCGAAATAAGCAGATGCATCGCGATATCGATCAAGATTATAATTGTCATGAATTTCGAATTCTTCCTTCATTTCTTCTGCTCTTTTGGCGGTTACATCACTGTGTTCGATTGTCGTATAAGCAGGATTGATGCCAAGATACCAATAAGAAGTAACCAGAATTTGACCAATGATGACAATTGTCAGAGTAATATATTTAAAGCCTTTACTTTGAAAGAAGTAACTACATAAAAATAAAAGGATGAAACAAATCGAAATGCTAAAAATAGTAGCAATTACTTTTGGATCATATAGACCAAATGCAATATTATAAGTTGTGACATAACTACCAAATCCAGCAATTAAGAAGAGGGTAATAATCGCACATATTGTAAAGAGAATCCCTAAAATGAAATCATGTTTTGTAATTTTATTTTCGATATGAAAGGAAACTTTTTCTTCTCGCTCGTTTAAGTAATGAAGACTGATGATGCTTAAGATCATGAGAGGAATAAATCCATATCGATATGGGAAACACATGTAACTACCGGTCATCCACATCATATTGACACGTTCTAAAATAAGTCCTGCCATGGAAAATAGTAAAGATAAGAATAAAAATTTCTTCATCTTTTTATCTTTTTTAAATGGAATGAAAGAAAGAATTGGTAACACGATCAATGTCGCACTGCAAAGATAGTAGTTGATTTTGGTAAAGAACTCTTGAAATCCAGTGTCTCCGTTTGTCATTGATTGAATACGATAAGAACTCATCGATTGCATAAAAGTGGGTAAGAAGGAAAAACAAGATAGAGCTAAAGCAGCTAAAGTACCCAACCATAATTTTGTGGCAACCATTTTTCGTTTATCTTTCTCAACATAATAATGAACACCAAGTGCGCCACAAAAGACGATCATCATCAAAATCATATAAGCAACATAGTAACCAAGTACTAGTAATACAGTTAGAAGTATGATATATGGAAGTACCTTTCCTTTATCAAATAAATGTTTCATTGCTCTTAAAAAGAGTGGAAAGACAATTAAACAATCGAGCCATCCAATGTTGTGATAAGTGAGTAATGTATATCCACCTAAACTATAGAGCAAACTAAACATAACAAGCCAATATAAAGAGACTTTTGGAAATGTTTTCTTAAAGAAATAGAAAGATGTGAGTGCCATCAAGGAAACACGAATGATAAGCAAAATATTTAAGAAAGGAATTACCTGATTACGACTAATAAATAAGAATAGCCACATCAAGGGATCAAAAATTAAATTTTGTCCATAGACATTGAGACCTAATCCTAAGTTGAAACTCCATGAGATTCCAACTTTACCATGAAGAATATCCCACATTAAATAACAATTAGGAATATGTCCCTGTCCTAAATCAGCTTGGATAATAGTATGATCTCCAAATGGATACATACCTTTTAAAAGATAGATAATTAACATGAGAATGATCGCAATCATTGGAGCGATCAAATAGATCCCATATTTTTGAAATATTTTTTTCATATGTTTACACTCCTCTATTCTCATTATACAAGAAACGAATAAAAGAGCAAGAAAAAAATACGGGAATGATTTCTATTTTTCGTATTTTATGTTATGATTAGTATGGTGAAAAGTATGAATTTAGAAGCATTAAATGAAAAACAAAAAGAGGCTGTTACAACCACCGAAGGGCCACTTCTCGTACTCGCTGGAGCAGGAAGTGGTAAGACGAGAGTACTTACGACCCGTATTGTTTATTTAATAGAAGAATTAGGAATTGATCCGTATCATATCTTGGCTATAACTTTTACAAATAAAGCTGCGAAGGAAATGAAAGAACGAATTGTAAAGATGCTAGGACCAATTGGATATGGGATGCAGATCTCGACCTTTCACTCTTTTGGACTTTTGATTGTCAAAGAAAATTATCAAGCTTTGGGATTTAAAGAAAATTTTACTATATTAGATGCTGATGATTCTCTTACAATTATTAAGAAGATTATGAAAGACATGGGCATTGATATTAAAGAATATAATCCAAAGGCGATTCGCAATCAAATCAGTGGAGCAAAGAATCAACTCTTAACGGCTGAGCAATATGAACGATATGCCAATACTGATTTTGAAGATAAAGTCGTATCCGTTTATCATAAATATCAAGATCGTTTAAGAACGAATAATTCCTTAGATTTTGATGATTTATTGATGTTACCCAATCTCCTCTTAAAAACGAGGACGGATATTCTAGAGCGCTATCAAGAACGATTTCATTATATCTTAGTCGACGAATATCAAGATACGAATGAATCGCAATATCAACTTGTGAAAATGCTTGGCAAAAAGCATCAAAATGTCTGTGTGGTAGGTGATTCTGATCAAAGTATTTACGCTTGGCGTGGAGCTAACTACCGTAATATTCTAAACTTTGAAAAGGATTATCCGACTGCGAAAACGATTCTCTTAGAAGAAAATTATCGTTCTACAAAGACGATTTTAAATGCTGCTAATGATGTCATTAAACATAATCGTGAAAGAAAAGATAAAAATCTGTGGACGGAGAATGAAGAAGGAGTAAAAATCAAGTATCACAAAGCAGCTGACGAAAAAGAAGAAGCATACTATGTGATGAACGAAATAAAAAAGTTGATCGAACAAGACGTACCAAAGCAAGAAATTGCCGTTTTATATCGAACGAATGCCCAATCGCGTAATATGGAGGAAGTGTTACTAAGAGAAAATATTCCATATAAAGTAGTGGGAAGTTTCTACTTTTACAATCGCAAAGAAATCAAAGATTTGATCGCGTATTTAAAACTAATTTATAATCAAGATGACGATGTGAATCTACTTCGCATCATCAATACTCCGAAACGAGGAATTGGAATAAAAACGATCGAAACATTACAGCGAAAAGCCGATATTGAAGGAAAAAGTTTGTTTGATGCGATTGAAGTAGGAAAAGAAATGGAATTTAAACGAACCATCGAAAAATTGATTGCTCTAAAAGAAAATTCTTCTTTGACAGAATTAGTAGATCATGTCTTAGATTTATCGGGAATGCGGAAAGAACTTGAAACCGAACATACGATTGAAGCTGATGTTCGTTTAGAGAACTTAGAAGAATTTAAATCGATTACGAGAAATTTTGAGGAACAGAACGGAATTGTTTCACTTGAAGAGTTTTTGATGGAAATTAGTCTAGTATCGGATATTGAAGAACATAAAAACAATACGGATGTTGTCACTTTGATGACAATTCATTCTGCTAAAGGGTTAGAGTTTGACTATGTCTTTATCATTGGATTAGAAGAAGGGATTTTTCCTCATAATAATTCCATGTTAGATAGTGAAGGATTAGAAGAAGAAAGAAGACTTTGCTATGTCGCCATTACGCGAGCTAGGAAAGCACTCTGGCTTTTGAATGCTCGAAAGCGAACTCTCTTTGGAATGGATAATTATAATCCAACTAGTCGATTTATTGATGAAATTGATGAAAAATATTTGGAAAAAGATCAAGTGGAAACAGAAAAAACACCAATTCTTACCAAAAAGGAGAATATGGTGGATCCTAATGCGGAATATACGATTGGCGATGCCATCGTGCATGATACATTTGGTAGAGGAGTCGTAGTGGGAATCGAAAAATCTATTTTAACGATCGCGTTTCCACATCCACATGGTATTAAAAAATTAATCAAGGGTCACAAGAGTATTAGAAAGGTGTGAGAACATGTTTGAGAATATTTGGAAATGGTTAGAAGATACGATGAATGCGTTTAAAGATTTTGTCATCGACCACTATGAAAATCCACTTATGTGGTTAGGTTTTTTCTTGATTGGTATCTTAGTATTCGCAATCACTTATAATGCATTAACGAAACATCAACAATAAAGGATAATAAATGAAAAAAGTTAGAAAAGCAGTAATCCCTGTTGGGGGACTGGGAACTCGTTTTTTACCAGTCACAAAAGTAGTACCGAAAGAAATGCTTCCGATTATTGATATTCCAACCTTACAATATATTATCGAGGAAGCAACCGCAAGCGGTATCGAAGAGATATTGCTTATCAACAGCTATGGAAAACAAGCAGTAGAAAGCTATTTTATGCCTAATCAATATTTAGAAGAACGTTTAACAAAGGATGGTAAAATAGAAGATTTAAAAAAATTACAAGAGATCGATCATCTTGCAACAATTTATTTTGTTTATCAAGATAAGCCACATGGAAATGGACAAGCAATGATGCTAGCTGAAGAGTTTGTCAAAAATGAACCATTTGCTGTCATGTGGGGAGATGATTTGATTAAATCAGAAGTACCTGCTTTAAAACAATTGATTGATGTATATGAAAAATACGATAGTAATGTCGTTGGTGTTCAAAAGGTCGATCACGATCAAGTGAGTCGTTATGGTATGGTCAGTATCGTCGATGAAGAGACAGGAAAAATGGATCGTATCGTCGAAAAACCTCCGATTTCAGAAGCACCAAGTGACTATGCAGGCCTAGGTCGTTATATTGTAAAACCAGAAATTTTTCAGGAACTTAAGAATTTATATCAAGAGAAAGGGGAATATTATTTCACGGATGCTCTTGCGAATTTAATACAATATCAAGATTGCTATGCTTGCAAATTCGAAGGAACTTACTATGATATTGGTCACCAGTTAGGCTATATTATTGCCAATATTGAATATGGCCTCGATCGTCCCGATATCAAAAAAGGCTTAGAAGAATATTTGAAAAATAAAAAAAATAATTTAGTGGAAAAGAAATAAAATCCGTAAATTTTTAGAGTAAAGTTCGTTTTTTTACGAACTTTTTTCTTTTTCAGATTTATTGCCGTTTTTTAAGTGATAAGAGGAAATAAGGTTGAGAAAAGATAATATATAAGATGAAAAATATGTCAATTTTCCCACGACGAAAATACGGAGGTTATTTCCGCTTTTTAGACTTATTTCCGTTTCTTTGTAGTGTCGATTTCTTATTTCAAGATCAAGATAAACTATTTACGTTTGTTTTTA
>CALVRE010000023.1 GCA_944358455.1 uncultured Bacilli bacterium
AAACTATTAATAAATGCTCCTACAAATACATCCCATCTCATCCTACTCTTAACTCCTTTTTATAATTATCTGATAATAAATTTATTCTTAGCCCATTATCAAAGAGAATGGTATTACCTCTTTTATCCACAACACGTACACGATCCATATTAGTTATACATGCGCGATGAGTTTGTTTAAACCTTTCATCTAATAATTCCATAATTTCATTTAATGGTTTTCCTATTTTGTATTCAGTATAATCTGTTACAATAATACTTTTTCGATCAATACTATCTCTCGTAATATATAAAATATCGTGTAGCGGAATCGTATAAATTGATCCTCTATCATCAAAACGAATCGCTTGCTTCACTCCCACCATTTGCAAAGCTTTTGTAATTGCTGATTCTAAACGTTTTTCTTGATCGTTAAATTTACAAATAAATGTTAAGAACATTAACTCATCTTGTAATAATACAGAACCTAATTCATTATGACTTGTTAAAAAAATAATGATACTGTCAATATCAGTATCTCTTATCTTTCTTGCAATATCAATTCCAGACGCACTAGGTGCCTCTATATCCAATATATATATCTTACAAGATAGCTTTTCATCCAATACCTTTTTAAATGACTTATCATAATCAGAAAACAAATGAACTTTATATACTAGTTGATTTTTCATCATCAGTTTTCCAATTGTGTCAGCCACATTCTGACGTACTTCACTATTATCGTCACACACGATAAAATTAATCATATTTTCACACTCCCAATCATTCCTATATGGTTGCTAAAAGTTAATACTATATGTTAATTATATTACCATATTTTGGAAATTATTGCAATAATGTGTCTATGTTTGTCGAACTTATTATTAGTTTCTTGAAGAACTTGTTTTCAAATGTTATAATGATAATAAAGAATGGAGGATAGAAAATGAACGAAACGAATATGTTAAAAGAAATTCGTGAAATCGACTCACTACGTAATTGTTGTGAAAAAAACAAGGTTGTTATTCCCGAAATTGCAAATGAGATTTTAGCATTCCAACCACATCACATCATGATTGTAGCTAGAGGTACCTCATTACATGCAGGTATTTATGCCCAATATTTATTGGAGCTAAATTGTCATATACCAGTCAGTCTTGCCAATCCTTCGGTATTTACGGTATATGATGAGGCAATTGATTTATCACACTCGTTAGTAATTGCCATTTCACAATCAGGAAAGGGATATGATGTAAGTACTGTCTTAAAGAAAGCAAATGAACAAGGTGCTTATACATTAGCGATTACCAACAATCCTAATTCTATTGTAGCTGAAGCAGCAAAGCACATTATTTTCAATGAAATTGGTGAAACGCTTAGTGGTGCTGCTACAAAAGGATTTACTTCTACTTTGTATATTTTAACAATGTTGACACATTACTTAAGCAAAAAAGAAGAACTATATTTAAATACTGATCAATATTTAGCAAGTATCGAAGAGGGTCTTCTTTATTACGAAGAAGTAAAACCATGGGCACATGATTTAACGAAAATTGGTAAAGCAGTTACGATTGCTCGTGGAATGGGATTTTCCATTGCGAAAGAATTTTCTTTAAAATTGATGGAAACTTGCCTATACCCTGTCATTTCTTTCCCTGCAAGTGAATTCTGTCATGGTCCTCTTGCTTGTACTAGTGAAGAAACGCCAGCCTTCTTATTTGCTTTCGATCGTAAAACCAACGCTGATATTAAGCAAGTAATGGAATATTTAAAAGATACAAAAGCTCCTCGTTATTTAATTACCAACGATTCTGAACTTGCTAAAGAGGCGGATCATGCCATTATTATAAATGAGGGAAATGATTTGTATGCTTTCTTTAGTGGCGTAATTGTTATGCAGTTACTTGCTTCTGAAATGTCTTTTGTAAAAGGAACTTATTTAGATCATGTTCCTGTATTAAAGGGAAGAACCAATACTTTTTAGGAAACAATCGTTTCCTTTTTTATAACAAAATAATCTTTTCTATAGAATAAGGTGTAATAAATAAAAAAGCGTTATTAATAATTTTAATATGATCGTATAAAATCAGAAGAATAGAGAGCACAAAAAAAGAGATTGCTCTCTTTTATATGCCATCATTACTAGTTGTTTCCAAAGGTTTTACCTTTTCTACTTGAACAACTGCTTTCTTTGATGCTTCTACAAGATGATTTGCCAGTTCCAGAATAGAAAACTGGTTAAACTTCATCGATAAATCGATGAGCCCTCCTACATTGACACCCGTTACCACCTCATACTTGGAATTAGAAAATGCGAATTTCGTACATATTTTAAAAGGAGTTCCTCCCATTAAATCACACACGAACAAAACTTCTGAATTGGGATATTGTTCCAATTCTTTTTTCATCTTTTCTTCTAATTCGGTATCGCTCATATCTTTCAAAAAATCAATCGCTATAAAGTTTTCTTTTTTACCAACAATCATCTCTAAAGAACTTAAAATTCCACTTGCGAACATTCCATGCCCACTAATGATTACGATTCGATCCATTTTTCATCCTCTTTCTATTTTACTCCAATATCTTATTACTAATAGTATATCACAGAAAGAAAAAAAGCCATACGGCTTTTTATAAAATTCCTAAGAATGAACATAAAATTGCTAATACAATGATAATACAAATTAATAGAGTTGGATTTACTTTCTTCTTAAGCAAGAAATAAATTAAGAATGTGAAAGCAAATGGTAATAAGTTTGGCATGATTTTATCGAAGAAATCAGTTTGAAGTGAAACTTCAGCACCATGTCCAATATCAATTACAGTCAACACATTTAATGATACATAACTAGCAATTAATCCACCTAAGATCGTAACACCTAAAATAGATGCGGCATTTCCAATTCTTTTTGTATTTTCTTGTAATTTATCTAATGCAGATGTTCCGGTTTTATATCCGATTTTTGCAAGTGGAAAACGTAACAAGAATGCTGCGAAGAACACAACTGCAAAAAGGATAGGTCCTAATACATTTCCATCACTTGATAAAGATGCACAGATACCAGCCATAATTGGTAATAATGTGAACCAGAATAAGGCATCACCGATACCTGCTAAAGGTCCAAATAAAGAAATTTTAATTTTCTTAACTGTTTCAGGATCTTCTCCACCTTCATAAAGTGATAACATTAATCCTTGTAGATAAGGTAATAATGTATTATGCGTATTGATAAACTCTAGATTATCGTGTAAGACGGTACTTAAGGTCTTTGGATCATCTTTATAAATTTTCTTTAATGCAGATCCCATAGAAGCTGTAAAACCAATACTTTGCATTCTTTCGTAATTGAATGTTGCTTGGTTCAATACAGAACGATAAGCCACTACATTTAAATCATGATTTGTAATTACTCTTTTTTGTCTTTTCTTATTGTCAGTCTTAGATGCCATTCTCACTACCTCCTTCACTACTTGGTGATTCTACACTACGGTAGTAAGTAATCATTGCAAAAGCAAGTCCCATGATAGCGATTGGTAATACGTTATCTGGTTTAATATAAGTAGCAAATAAGAATCCTGCTAATAAGTAAGGCATGTATTTTGCTTTTAATGTTACACGTAATAACATTGCAAATCCGACAGCAGGTAATAATCCACCAGCTACTGAGAATCCATGGATTAACCAATCTGGCATTGCTTCTACTAAATTCTTAAGTGGTTCTTGAGCTGCGTAAACAGATAAGAATGTTAAGAGTCCTACTCCTACCATCGTAATTAAAATTCCATAGATACATAATCTTGTTAATCCCTTAACATCACCTTTGGCTGCATATTTTTCAGCAGGTGCATTAAAGAATGAGAAAGCAGTATTACGAATTGTCCATACGAATTGTAATAATACTCCGAATGGATAAGCAAGTGCAAGTGAAGCAGCTACTGGTTGTCCTGTAATATGGGCAAAGACAACTGTCATAACACTGGTCAGCAATGCTTCTGGAACCGATGCACCTCCAACGGCAGTAATTCCAGCAAACGCAAGTTCTACCATACCACCAGCAACTAAGCCGGTATTTAAATCATTTAATAATAACCCTACTAATGGACATACAATAATTGGTCTAAACCAGAAAAATACTTCTAGATGACGGTCAACTACTAATATCATAACTAGTAATGTTATTAAAATTCCTTGTAATAAAGTAATTTCCATATTTCCTCCTTAAAAACTCTCTTTTTTGGTATCAGGAGTGTCTTGAATAAAGATTTCATCGACATGTTCCTTGATAAAATTAAGATCATCTAAGTCTTTATCATCGACATAGACCTTATCAGCAATACTCTTCTTTCCTTCTTGGAAATGAAGATTACCAATATTTACTTTATGGACCACTACACCTCCTTCAATTATTTCTCTAAGTTGCTCAGGAGTTTTACAAATGAGTAAAATCTTCTGACTACTTGAAGCCTTATCAATAATATCAATCGTATGTTTGATTGTGAAAAAACGACTATCGTATCCAAGTGAAGATGCTGCCATCCTCATGATACTTTGTTCTACTTCACTGCTTGCAGTATCATCGTCAGCTACAACGATTAAGTTCGCCCCTACTGATCCTGCCCACAAACATACTACTTGTCCATGAATCAAACGATTGTCGATTCTAGCTAATAAAATATTATTTTCTTTTGCCATAATTCCTCCTTAATAATATTCTCCATATGCTTCTTTCGCATATTGGTTCAAACATGATTCGATTTCTTCTGCAGTCTTCATTTTCATAATTGGTTCAATCAAAGCTTCTGCCTTTTCTGCTTCGATTAGAGAAATAAGTTTTTTCACTTTTAATACAGACGCGACATTCACACTAAATTCATGTAGTCCTAATCCTACTAAAAGAATAATTCCTAATGGATCTGCAGCCATTTCGCCACACATACCAACAAATTTTGCTTCCCTTCCCTTTCCGGCATCGATCGTATGCTTAATAAGACGAACAACTCCAGGATTAAAGAAATTATAAAGCTTACTAACGGTCGGATTAACACGGTCGACCGCTAGTCCATACTGAATTAAATCATTGGTTCCAATACTAAAGAAATCAACTTCATCAATCAGTAAATCCGCCATACAAGCAACCGATGGAATTTCGACCATGATTCCGGTTTGAATATTAGCATCAAACGGAATATTTTGATCCCTCAGTTCTTGTTTTGCTTCTTCTAATATTTGATTTGCTTCTTTTATTTCCTCTAGGGAAGAAATCATCGGATACATGATTTTGACATTTCCATAATGACTTGCTCTCAAAATAGCTCTCAGTGATACTTTAAAAAAGTCTTTATGATCTAAACAATATCGAATGGCACGGTATCCTAGAAAAGGATTTTGTTCTTCCGGGATGTGAAGATAGGAACACTTTTTATCACCACCGATATCGAGCGTTCGAATAATAAGTGGTTTCCCTTCTAACTTTTCGGTAAAAGTTTTATAAACTTGAAAAAGATATTCTTCACTTGGTTCTGTACTACGATTCAAAAATAAGAATTCCGTACGAAATAAACCAATTCCATCACTTTTTACTTCTAATAATTTATCTAACTCGGTCAAATCACCAGCATTGGCGGCCACTTCAAACTGTTTGCCGTCTTTTGTGATAGCAGGTTTGCCAATCATCTCTTGTAAATTCTGTTCGAGAAGTGCAGCTTTGACAATTTTCTCTTTTGCTTCTGCAATATCTCGATCTGTCAATTCTGTTTCTAAATAACCTTGATTTCCATTTAGAAAAATAAGTTCGCCATCTTGTAAAATATTGCTGATATCTTGAATGCCAAAAACCGATGGAATACCAAGTGTTCTTGCTAAAATCGCCACATGAGAAGTTTTTCCACCTAACTCAGAAACGATTCCTTTCACATGTTCTAAATGTTTGGAAAGCAATACAGATGGTGCAATTTCTTCTGATACTAAAATGGTATCTTCGGTTAAATGCGCTAAATCAAGTTCTTTTATACCTAGTCCTTTACGAAGTAATTTATTGGTAACATCGGCAATATCTTTACTACGTTCACGCAAATATTCATTGTCGATCAATGATAATTCTTTTTCTTTTTCCGACATTACCACTTTAATGGCACCGAAAACATTATAATCTTCTAATTCAATCTTATCGGTCATAGCCTTTTGCAGTGATCCCGACATTAACAATGTCCGATAAAAACCACATAAATCCTTGATTTCTGGTTCTTCTGCTTCATTCATCACACGTTCATAATCACTAATAACGGCCTTTACAATATCTAAAACGCGTTTTTTTTCATTTTCTTTTTCATTGACATCGACAAGATTCCATTCTTTTATCTCTGGTATTTGATTACGAATCACCAAAACTTTACCGATCGCTAAACCATTTCCAACTTTATTTCCTAAGTATCGCATTATTCCACCGTCGTTTCTATATATTCTGCAATTTTATTTAATGCTTCTACTTCATCCGTTCCATTGGTAACAACCGTCACATGATCACCACAATTAATATTTCCCATGATCACTTCTAGCACTTCTTTGGCATTGATTTCTTTATCGTTCACTAATAATTTGATATCGGACGAGAAAGTCATAGCGAGTTCTACTAGATTAGATCCTGGTCTCGCATGTAATCCAGTCACACTTTTTACGATTACTTCTTTTTTTTGCATTCTCTAACCTCCCTATGGCATATGATACCTATTATTTACTATAATCATACCACAATTTTTTACAATTGGAAAGTTTTATTTGCAAGAACTGTCAACAGAAAGTTGTGGATAACGAGATTAAAATGACGATCTTTGTCCAATTTTGAAAAATAAAACTGTGGAAAAAAAGTTTTCCACAGTGAAAAAAGAAAAATGGCATCTTTCTATCCTTAAATTCCACGATAAAGATTGATTCCCCAACTAATTAGTAACAATATTATGATAACACTATAATATCGTTCCAATAATGGTATCACTTTTTTAGTAACCAGATCTTGATTTGTAATCATGCCATAAATTAAGAATAAAATCAGTACGGCAAAAGAAACAAAAAGAGGAAAAGCCAAAATATGGTAAGAGAAAGAACCGATGATATCACCATTTAAAATGGCTTGAAATGCTCTCGTCATTCCACAAGCTGGGCAAGGATAACCTGTTAACACTTTAAATGGACATTGAGGAAGCAAAGAAAATTGGAATATCACCAAATATGATATTCCAAATCCTAATAGAAGAATACTATTTTTTATGCGATTCTTATTAATCTGACAAAGGGTTGCCATTCGCATCCGTCGAAATCCCCCCGGATAAAATCATAATTGCTTCGATAAACGCCCAAATACCTGATATGATAGGACCTGTCATACACAAAATCCAACCAACAGTCGTAAGTAACAATTGTGCAATTCCTTTACCAGTATATCCCAAATAGAAATTATGAATTCCAAGACTTCCCATAAATAGAGCCAATATACCAGCAGCAATCTTCGATTTTCTACCACTGACCGTTTGTGAAGTCGTTTCTTTTTTGGTCTTTTCTTCATCGACTAA
>CALVRE010000024.1 GCA_944358455.1 uncultured Bacilli bacterium
ATCATCATTTAGAATTAACAAAAAAATTAAAAATACCGAGACAGATTAAAAAAGAATTAAAGAGAATGAAAAACTATGATGCAGAGAAACATATTCGTTTGATGCGTTATGATTTTCACCCCACACAGGAACATAAATGGGTGATTAGTGAAGTCAATAGTGATGTTCCTGGTGGTTTTGCTGAGGCATCATTACTACCTCTTTTAGCGTGTAATTATATCAATTCAAAAAAGTATGTAAGCATGAACTTTGGAGATTGTCTTGCTACAGCGATTACCAATAAAATAAAACCAAAGGGAACGATTATGTTTGTGCATTGTACTTCTTATAGTGATGATCGCCAAGTGATGCAATATATAGGAGATAAAATGGATTCCCTGGGGTTTCGAGCTATTTATGGTGCGGCCGATCACTTACGTTTTCAAAACCAAGAAGCGTTTAGTATTTTAGATGGTTACCAAGGGAAAGTTGATTTTATTTTTCGTTTTACTCCTTTGGAATGGTTGAAAGATATCAAACCGAAAACTTGGGAGGGTTATTTTGACACCATCACTCCTTCTTGTAATCATCCTATTTCTATATTTGCTCAAACCAAACGATTTCCACTTATTTGGAATGAACTAGCAAAGCATCATATCAAATTAGACACTTGGAGAGAACTCTTACCTCATACGATTAGAGTAGAAGATGCGAGAGGAAAATCCGATTATATTTATAAGCCTGCTTTTGGAAGAGTAGGGGAAAATATATCGATTCCGGATGCTTGTGGGAAAGAGGAATATCAAGCAATTCTAAAAGAAGTAAGAAAACATTCCAAAGATTATGTGGCGCAAAAAAGGTTTATTAGTAAACCTTTCGAAACTCCGGAAGGAGAGAAATTTCACGTTTGTTTAGGTTCTTATACAGTCGATGGCAAACATGCTGGTTTTTATGCTAGGATCAGTAAAAAAGCACGGATCGATTCATCCGCACAGGATATACCAGTTGTGATAGAAAGGAATTCATAGAATGTCTTTAAAAGAAGTATATAATATATGGGCACCTTTTGGAAGTCGTTGGATCGATTGGGTGAGGCCAGTTCCCTTTGTTTCTACCAACACATCTTATGTAATACGAGAATGGATTGATTATACGATCCCTACGATTTGTTACATGAGGGATTACTGTAAGGATAT
Organism: uncultured Bacilli bacterium; assembly: GCA_944358455.1. Classification (GTDB taxonomy): domain Bacteria; phylum Bacillota_I; class Bacilli_A; order RF39; family UBA660; genus CALVRE01. The sequence goes on from CALVRE010000024.1 coordinate 1,176, forward strand.
GGCTATTATTATCGATTTACCTGCAGTAAATAGTATCAAAGAAGGAATTGCTTTAACATCCTTTGGATATCGTCCAATTCCTATCTTTAATGGTACCAATCCCATGCCAAATACGAAAGCAACGACGAATAACCTGTTGATTGGACCATTATTAATATGGGGAGCTTCTAAGTTACATGATTTATCGCTGAAGGCGGATGCGAACCCTGTCTTTTTATTAGATAAAAATCGTCTTCAGCGTTATAAAATTGATCCTTCTGTTTTTGATAATAGTTGGGATGTTTATTCACAAGATCTTCCTTCAGCGGAATATTTTTTGCAACATGGAATTCATAAGATTTTAGTACGTAGTGATCGGGTGGAACGTGATTTAGGTAAGATTTTGTATCAATTTCAGAAAAGGAATATCCAAATTTTATTTACCAACGGATATGAAGAAGCAAAGAAAATTAAGATAAAGAAAATAAGAGAAAAATGAGAAAGAAGGGAATTTACTTTCGATGATTAAATATAATGGTACAATTGTACAATTTGGTTTTGGGGCAGTTGGGAAAAGCTTTTTTGAAAAAGTATCGAAAGAAATCGAGTTCGATGAGAATCATTATATTGTGATTACTCGTGATCCATTTGAGTTTGATGCTTATATTAACATGGGAGGAATTGCTAGTAATTTTTATGTATGTGAGGTTGATGTCCACAATTTTGAGGGGGTTTTTCAGCGCTTCTTAAATCGAGGAGATGTGCTTCTTGATTTTGCGGATGCTGTTGGAACCAGAGATCTCTGTAGGTGGTGCTTGGAACATCATATTATGTATTTGAATACGGGTGAAGCTGATTGGCCCGATAACTGGTATAGCATTTTTACGGAGAACATTTTAAAACGAGAAATGCAAGGACAATATCGAGATGATAGTAAATATAATCAGTACCCTATTGTATTACAGCATGGAAATAATCCAGGTTTAGTATCTCATTTTGTCAAGGCAGCCATCGCATATATTATCCATGAACAATTTAAAAAGGATAAAAAGTTAAAACGATTATTGAAAGAACATCGTTTTAATGAGATTGCTAGGATATTAGGAATTCGAATGATTCACGTGAACGATATCGATTTACAAAAAATAAAAGAGGAATATAAAGAAGATAAATTAGTAAATACATGGTGTGTTGATTCCTTTTTTTTCGAATTGTTAAGTGAAGCTACTCAAAATATAGGAACTCATGAGAAGTTGGAAGAGAAAGATACTTATCGCTTTTTAGATGTCGATAAAGGCTTTTTAGAATATCGAAAAATAGCGGTTGATATGAAATGTCATACTTATTATCCAAATGGTTCATTTGAAGGGTTTCTAGTGCCTCACGAAGAGACGATTACCATTGCTAATAACCTAGAAGTAGTAGAAAATAATCATGTTGTTTATCGTCCTTCCGTCATGTTTATTTACTCTCCTTGTGATCTAGCAAAAGAATATTTACAAAAGGCAAGAGTAAATCGTTATCCAAATCCAGATCCTACAAAACTGCTCGACCAAGAGAGTGAGACTGGCCAAACTATCGTACGAGGTCATATTTACCCAACCCAATCAGAAATTGTTTATCATGAAAAAATTGCCGATGGGACAGAATATGTAGGGGTACTTCTCATCGGGGATGCTTTTGATCCAGTGTGGGTAGGTAATCGTATTGAACTATCTTACTTATATAAAAAGAAAAAGGATTCCTATTGGCAAACGCCTACGATTACTCCTGTATCGATGTCAGCATTAGCTGCTTTATGTTGGATGTTAAAGAACCAAAAACGAGGAGGAATCTATTTTCCTGATGATATCGATGATTATGCTTATATTTTAAAAATGGCAGAAAAGTATATATCGAAAACAATCTATAAAACATTTGACAAATCACTTGTCGAAAATGCCCTTTCGATCGATTGTTCTCATCTTCAATCAAAAGATTTTTTCGTAAAATAAAAAGAATAATTCTTTTGGAATTATTCTTTTTTGGTTAATGGCCACCGCCACCACCACCGCCACCGCGGCCTCCTCCACCGTAGTAAGATCCACCATGATATCTAGAAGTTCTTGAAATGGATGATGCTCGGTGAGTTGCTGTTCGAAAGGAACGACTGGTTACTCTAAAGTTAGTGCTAAAGTAATAAGGGTTGCTGAGAATTGGGCTTTCCGTAACATCGAACGTTTGAAGTTTCAGAGCTTTGATTACTTTATCAGAAATACCAAAGGCTGTTGCATATACCAAATATTTTTCCCAAAGTGGTAAGTCAATCACGGTACGTTCATTCATTAAAGTCGCACTATTTAGAAACTGATATAGAGCGTGCCATTTTTCATATTCATCTTCCCCAAATTGTGTGAGTAATATATACTGGTTAGCTTGTTTTTTTAGAATGATCGCACATATGAACATTACGATTCCTAAAATGAACAATGATCCATATGCGAAATCAAGGCGTGTAAAGGATATTATCATATTCCCCAAAACGATAATGAGAATACTCATAATAATATAGAAATTGGCGAGTGAATTCGTACTGTTTTTGAGACTATCATAGCCAATCTTTTGAAAGTATCCTTGTGATATTCCAATGTTTATAGTAGAATTTTCGATTGTTGTCACAAAACTGTCAGTATTATCATAATCGTGTGATACCTTGTTTTGAAAGTCTTTCATGGAGATCGAATCCGTCGTTGCATGATGAATAATCAAATTAAAGTATGCTTCTTCATTAGGAGAAAGTTTCTCTAATTTTTTACCGTTTTTATTATATAATTCGAAGTTTGGAATTGTTTGCGTTGGTTCTATCTTTATTGGATTGTTGTTAAAGTTTAATAAACTATTATTTGCTTGAATATTTGTTTGAGTGACTATATTTTGATTAGAAGTGTTTGGCTCATATAATATTTTTAATACGATATTATTATTTTCCCAACTTTTCTTTTGGTCGATTCGATCTAATGCAATATAACCTTTACGTACTAAACTAAGTAGTATAGCAGAATAACTATCACTCATATCGATCTTATGCTTTTGTTTAGAGAACACTAATTTAGCAGCAAAATAAGGATCTAAATCGCTTGGTATTTCTCTAAAATATTGCATTTTCATAGAAGGTTTATAAAAGTGATGTTTTTTTCTGATTTTTTTATTTCTATTGGTCACAAAGAAGAGAAGGAAAAGTGATAGAATGATCGAGCCACCAAGTACTTTGTATTTATTGCTTCTCGCTTTTTGTGGAAGTTGATCATATTCCTCTAAAGCTAGTAGTGCTTCTTCTAGGTAGATATCCTTAGAATAATAATTATCCGGTGCATAATCGGTAAAGATATGTTTGTCATCTCCATAAGCAAGTAAGGTAAACTCTAAATATTGGTTGTAATTTTTGAATTTTAAATCATCTTTATCTAAGTCGAAAGCAAAAGTATGATATCCAGGATTTCGTTCATCTGATTCTTCATAATCAAAAGTATGAGCATTGGTTCCGAATGTATGTGCTAGATAGTTTCCTTTACTTGGCATATCTTTTTGTGGAATTAAAATTTCTCCATGAAAGGATTCTAAATAGTTGATTGTATCTTCGGAGTACATCGTCAAGTATAATTCAGAAACATCAGAATATCGTAAAGAAGCATTATGCATTTCATATTGAATTTCAAATGTAATGGTTCCACGATATAATCCATCTACATAAAAGAAAACACATTCATAGTCTCGGGTACTTTCATTATACGGTCCTTCACTATGATACCATTTTCCGGGTCCATAAATACTACTTGTATAATCACTATCATCCCAATATAATTTAGGACTTTCTTGATAGACGATTTCACTTCCGTCTTCCTTAATTTGTTTTACATAGTTTACTTGATAATCCACTTTTAATCCATCGACATAATCTTCCGGAAGATCTCGCCATAATTCCCAGAATAAATTATTTTTTGATGCCGCATGAATATCGTAAGTTAAACGTTCTGTGATTACTACTTTTCCACCTTCTCCTGGCTCATCGACCAATACGGCTTTATAATCGACATCCGTGATTCTAGCATAATCGTTCAAACTGGTAATTTTTTCTAGACCGATTGAAATAAAATCTAGAAAGATAGGTAGTAATTGAATACCTATGATTAATAAGATGAAAAAGATAACGGAAAAATTAGTTTTTGTTGATTTGGTCATACGAATCTCTCTACTTTCTTGTTATCATTATAACTTAAATGATAGGAAATGAAAATATATTTTATGTTATTAGAAGAAATATTATATTATTTTTTCATTAAATGATATAATAAAGAAAACATCATTATGTTTTTCTATTTTTGATCAAGTTTATAATTGTTTTTCAGCTGTTATAGATAGAGGTGTAAATAATGAGTAAGAAAAAAATAATAGGAATTAGTATCCTTGTGTTAATTAGTATCGTATTAGCATTGTTTCTTTTTTTAAAAAAGATTAATCATGTAAATGAAACTGATTTTAAAGAAGAAGATAAAGAAATGGAGGTTATAGATGTGAAGAAAGTCCAATTAGAAGCAAATGGTGTGTTATTTGATATTGAACTTGAAGATAATTCTTCGGCAAAGGCTTTTGTGGAAAAGTTAGAGGAAGGAGAAGTATCGATATATGCAAGTGATTATGGTAATTTTGAAAAAGTA
>CALVRE010000025.1 GCA_944358455.1 uncultured Bacilli bacterium
TTTTTTGATAAGTTAATTCTTGTTTCTCCATTTTTTCTCTCATTATATATATTTATTTTATCTTCATAACTTAATTTTGACATATAAAAACCTCGTTTCTATGTCCAAGAAACGGGGTTCATATCAAAATAGATCTTTTATTGTTTTTTAAACTTTCTTAATTTAGGCCATATTTTTTCATAGAAAAAGTAAAGTGGTTTATTTAAAATGAGATCGAATTCACCGATGAATTCACAATATTCTCCTCCCAATCGCTTTTTAAACAAATGAATTCCGTAGATAGGATTTTGAGGATCTGGATTACCGGTTGTACCAAAAAAATCAACCATGTGGAAACCATTTTTTTTGGCATCTTCAATAATGTTCCAATAAATGAAATAATTAGCGTTTAACTCTCTTAATAAGGAATGATTTCCCCCATGAACGGTCCATACTTTATCGTGATATTTAACGGTAATCATCGAGGAAAGAACTAATTCCTTTTCATCGATCAATTCAATTTTCTTCAAATCACGCAGTACTTTATCTAATTGATTTTGAAGTTCTTTTTTTTGTTTATTAACCCGATCATTTTGTTTTCCTGATTCTAATTTATGGAAATCTTGTTCTATTTTTTCTTTTTTCTGTCGGTAAATTTTCATTAGATTCTCAATATTGACACGAACAACATATAAATCACTCATATTGAAGTTGTGGAGAATATGATAAAATGTTTGATAATATTCGATCGGAGGTATGGTTAACTTTTCTCGTTTTGCTGTTTCTTGCATAGTCGTATAGAAATCAGCAATGTTTTCATCCGTTCCTAGAAAACAATTTAAATGATAAGGATTTCCACGATTGATGATATTTCGGGTAGTGGGATGAGTTTGTTTTCTAATTTCCTCAATATCAGGAGTTAAATCAAGTCGAAATGTATAACGAGGTTCTCTATTTTCAAAGTTTTGATTAAAACCATGGTGATGATAGCCGATTTCTTTTAGATAATCGACAAGCCAATAGTGATCTTTTCCATCTTTGATAACATTTCCATCTTTGTCCAATGATTGTAGCGGAATATCAGGATCGATTGCAATAAAGATCGCATGGTGTTTTTTTCCATATGTTTTCAAAGCTTTGGTCATCTCCAAAACGAACTGTTTATTTTCAAAGTCGGTGACAAAACCACGAGGAATATAGAAATAACAATATTTGGAAACAAGTTTTTTTTCTAAAATTAAAGCGGTAGCTACTAGTTCATCATTTTCTTTTAATCCTATATAATGAGGTTGAAATCCTTTGGCACGACTGACTTCTCCCCAAGCATAAGATTGCATAAAATGTGATTTAGTGGGATGATTATATACAAATTTTTCATATTCCTCTTTGTTAACATTATCAATAAATTCCATAATTTTGCCTCTATCTTTCTTAAATAAGTATAGCGATATCTTTACTAATAGTCAATGGAAGAAAAAGAATCTGCTATATGAAAAGGCTAAAGATACCTTTTATCTATGAAATAATTTTTTAATTCCTTTTCGTAGATCATAAAACCAATTAATTTTTAATTCAAATTCTCCTATTAATTCAATTACATATCCGTTAAATCCTTTTTTAAACTCATAAACACCATATTCAGGATGATTTTTATCAGTACTTAAGATACCATAAAAATTATATCTTTGATAACCATGTTTTAAAGCAAATTGAATCATTTCCCATTGGATTCTATATTGTGCATTAAATTGCATATATTCTTTATAATTACCACTAAAAAGATATAAGACTTCATCCCCATAAAGCATAAACATTCCACCGGATAATACGAGCATATTCCCTTTTTCTTTCTGTAGTGAAATTGCTTCTTCTTTTTTTTCTTCAAGTAGACGAATGCGGTTTTCGGCTTCCTTTTTCTTTCCGACACTTTTTACACTGATTTTTTCATAACGTTCCCATTCATCTTTTAACTCTTGATTTAGACCAGTAATATATTGGTCGAAATGAAGTTCTACAATCATGTATTTTAATTCTCCGCGGTCATGAAAGAGTTCATACATCCTTTGATAATAATTGAGGGATTTATCAGAAAAGTGTTTACGATTACTCGTTTCTTCCGTAAGCTCTTTAAAAGTATTGATTTCATTGTACGATAATTCTTTGATTACAAATCCTGGTTTTAACGTTTTACGAATTAAATTACGAGTATTGGGGCGCATATCTTTCATTAATTCTTCTTCTGTTTTTCCAGCAACATCTAAAGCAAACATATATTTTACTTGTGAAGAAGTTCCACGATAGTGATATCCTAACTTTTCTAAAGCAGAGATAATGGGACGATGATCAAATCCATTTGGAACAAGATCGCCATTAATATCACGTTCTCTAAGAGGAAGATAAGGATCAATCACAAGCGTATAACCATGATGTTGATCAATATAATGTTTGATTTCTTTTGTAAAAAAAGATAACAAGTCAGAATCTTGATAATCGATTAGAAATCCGTTAGGAGCATAAAACATTTTTTTACCAAAAAAATTGCCATTACTCATCATCAATGTGGCAGCAATAATTTGATCTTTTTCTTTTACACCTACATAGTATATATCCCAACCTTGTTCTTGCTTTAACTTAGCCATTTCCGGTGTTTGAACAAATGATTTTAATGGGTGATGATCCGCAAATGTACGGAATTCTTCCTCATTTAGAGAAACAAATTTCATATTATCAGTTCCCTTCTATTCACTCTTAAATAAGTATAGCGATATCTTTTCAAATAGTCAAATGATCAGATGAAAAAAAGTGTCGTTTTATGATATAATAAAAATGATGGATGGTGATAGGATGAATACAAATAATCGTTTTGAACAATTACTTTGGGAACTTTATCAAGACCGATCTAAAATCAATCGCTCATATCTTTTATCGTATGGTGTGAAAGAAGAGCCATTTCTTCCTATCACGTTAGAAGAAACCAAAAAGTGGTTATCAAAGCAAGCATCTGTCGTGATGAATGAAGACACGGTCTACGTAAAAAGTGGATTTAAAGCGAATACGATAGAGAGAATTACACTCCATTTTCCTTTGATTCCAACGGAAAGAAGAACTTCGATCGAATATTTATACCACTATTTGGAAGAACATCAAATTCCTTTTCTATCGACGATTCATAATCAACTTACGAATGATGCTTTTACCATCACATTATTTGATGCGCTAGAGGCAGAAGATGTAATCAATGACTATATGAAAAATTGTAATTTACTAGATCAAATGGGGAATCCATGTTATCCGACTTATCATGGTATTGGAGTAACATCAGAATATGCACCTTACCATTACCTAGAGTTTTTTATGGACGAATTAACCGATTTCTTTCACGAATTAGATCATAATGGAGAAATGAAAAGTGAAGATTCTCTTTCGAAACGTTTTTGTGATTATGCAACATTACATGAAAACAATTTAGCGATCGATAATAGTCGTGTCACTGATCCTGATATTTCGAGTCAAAATCCTTTTTCGAAAACGAAAGAAAAACGCATGTACCATATTCTAACATCTTCTCTTCATTCTTTGAGAAAGGACATGGAACAATACAAAAATCCTCTTTCCATATACTATCATGATTATAGCCTGACCCCTATAAGTGGAAATAAAGATTATAAAATGGAATATCACGAAGGAGATACAGAAATTAAAATTTATAATCAAAAGACAAAACAATATTTAGATTCCAATAGTCCCGATTATTATGAACAAATTAATGTGATCTATAATCGCTTTTATGACTTGGATTTTCATGTTGAAAAAGAGAAAGAAAGCTATGAGTATTTATATTGTCTTGTGAATAAGATCATTTGTGAAGGGGATAAAATTTCAGAATTAGAAGAACTTCGCCAGGCATTAGGAAAAGATTCGTTTGAATTACTCTTAAATCAACAGGAAGCGGGTTATATTGCTCTTCGTAAAATGGGCTTATCTCTGCGAGAAGTAAAAGCATTGACGACCGTTATAAAAGATCGTGGAAAAGTAGATAGGAATCCTTTGGTAAAAGAGACAAAAAAAATTGAAATTGAACCAGCCCCAAAAACTTACCAAGGAGAAGAATTAAAAGCTAAATTGATGGAAAAATTATCGATCTATCCATATTTAGAATTGAAAGATAAACAAGTTCTCGATCGCCATCAATACATGGAACAAGCATCCAATGATTTAAAAAATTCAACGATTTTAGATATCGAACACTACTTACAAGATACGATTGAACGCCATATAGAAAAACAAGAATATTTAGAGATTTTATTGATGAATCGTTCCGATTATCTCATGTTAGTAAATCATATCATCATTACGAAACAAGATTATATTGCTTTATTATGTGCACAGAAAGCAGATTCAAACTTTAATCGAGTGATTCAAACAACGATTCAAAAAGACATGAATTTAGAAGAATATTTAGATTATCTTTTACCAAGCGAATATCAATATATAAAACTTGCGAATAAGCGGATCGTTTCTAGGATAGAATACATAAAAGAATTAGCTCTTGTAAAAAAAGAAAATCCCAGGGTTTCTTTCGAGGAAGTTATCTTGCTACCAATTCAGGAATCTTCGACGTTAGAAGAATATTTAAATTATTTGGTACCAGATCGATGTATCTTAAAAAATAAAGTTGAAATTCCAAGGAATGTACTCATAGCTCAACTTTTAAAAGAAACCCGTGCCAAAAATGAAAAAGTAGATCTTCCTAGTGTTTTACAAAGTCTTTTAGTAGAACCTAAAAAATATCCTCCCATTGAATGGACAAGAAAGAAGGAAAAATAATGAAAATAGGAATTGCCAGTGATCACCGTGGTGTCAAATTAAAAAAAGAAATTATCCATTATTTAGAAGAACAAGGCCATGAAGTGGTCAATTATGGAACCAATAGTACAGATAGTGTTGATTATCCTGATTATGCCTTTCGTTTATGCGATGCCGTATTAGATGGGACGGTAGAAAGAGGTATTGTTATTTGTTATACGGGAATTGGTATGTGTATGGCTTGTAACAAAGTAGAGGGAATTCGTTGTGCGAAAGTGGAAAATAGGGAAGAGGCAACTATGACTAGACTTCATAATGATGCAAATGTAATGGCACTCCGTGCGACTATGCCAGAAAAAACAATGAAAGAAATTGTCGATGCTTTTATCAACACGCCATTTTCAAATGAAGAGCGTCATCTTAAGAGAATCGCAAAACTAGAGAGTCACCATGCACATTAGAACACTTCTCTATGTCATCGTTGTTCCTCTTTCTTTGATTGCCTTAGATTCTCTCAATATCAACCATCTTTTTAAACAAGGACGCGTATGGAAGGCACGTTTATTATATCTGTTTTTAAGTCTTGCTCTATCTTATTTAGTTGTGAATTTCTTCATGGATTTCTTTACTAGTTATGTTTATTCGTTTTAAAAGAATCGTAGGATTCTTTTTTTTGTAAAATGATTTTCTTGCCAGATTACGACTAATGTTTACAAAAGCTTTGGTTATACTAATAATAATGGATGAGTAAGATGAAATAGGAGATGATAACATGAAAAAAATGATAGTAATTGTTTTATTAGTGATTATGATTCCCTATTTAGTAGTAACATTATTTATGAAAGACGATGAAATAAAATTGGAATATGGAAGCAATATGGTAGTACGAGTTAGAAGAGAAGCGACCGGAAATATCCTAGAAGTTCCTTTTGAAGAGTATATTGTTGGTGTCTTAGCTGGTGAAATGCCAGTCAGTTTTGAAATAGAAGCATTGAAAGCGCAAGCCGTAGCAGCGAGAAGTTATGTGCTACGCAAAATGCAAGCAAGTGAAGATCAAGAATATGATGTTGTCGATACGGTCAGTAATCAGGTCTATCTTGACGATGCTTATTTAAGAGAAAAATGGCAAGATGAATATACAGAAAAAATCAATAAAATTAGGACAGCCGTTCTAGAAACGAGCGGTGAATATTTAGAGTACGATGGTAAAGTCGCAGAAGCATTTTTCTTTTCCACTAGTACTGGCATGACCGAAAATAGTGGAGAAGTCTTTCAGACCCAACTTCCCTATTTAACAAGTGTCACGTCGGAGTGGGATCAAGAAGTATCACCTGTATTTAACGATAATGTTACCTTGAGCCTCAGTGATTTCTACACAAAATTAGGCCTTCCTTATCAGGATAATATACAAGTAGAAGTGACGAAAACGACAAGTACGGGGCGTGTTAAAGAGATTAAAATTAATGACAAAACCTTTACAGGAAGTGAAGTCTTTAGCAAATTGGGTCTGCGTTCCACTTTTTTTACGATCACACAAAATGGAAGTAATGTTTCGATTGATACGAAAGGATATGGACATGGAGTGGGAATGAGTCAATATGGTGCTCAAGGCATGGCGAAAACAGGTTATCGCTATGATGAAATTTTAAAACACTATTATCAAGGAGTTGAAATTAAAAAAATTTAAAAATAAAGTATAAAAAACGGTAGAAAGGTTCACACTCTTAATAGAGGTGAGAATATGACAAAAAGAAGACTAAAAAAGTCCGTTGTACCATTTTTATACGCTATGGTAGCAATTCTATTTGTAGGTAGTATCTATTTGATTGAAACAGCCATTTCCAATAATTCTTTTCAACAAGATGAAGATTATGACTATGTTTCCGAAACGATCTTCGAGAATGAAACACCAGTTATCAATACGGAAGTGACCATTGTAAGGCCTTATAATGATTCCAATGTACAAATTGTAAAAAATTACTACGATTATACAGGGGAAGCAAAAGACCAAGAAAATGCCTTGATCTATCATGAAAATATGTATTTACAAAATAGTGGAGTTGCCTATGCTGGAACAGAAGATTTTGACATTGTAGCGATCTTAGATGGCCAAGTAATCGATGTAAAACAAGATAACTTGTTAGGTACGATCGTACAGATTAAGCATGACAACGATATGATCAGTATTTATCAAAGTCTCGCTGACGTAAGTGTAAAAAAAGATGATGTTGTGACACAAGGTCAAATCATTGGGAAAAGTGGTACTTCTAACATTTCAGCAGACTTAGGAAGTCATCTGCTTTTTGAATTAATTATTAAGGGACAAACTGTAAACCCTGAAAATTACTATGATAAAAAAGTAAGTGAAATATAAGGGCGTATGCTCTTTTTTAGGTATAAAAAGGACTCTAATTTATATAATGAATTAGAGGGGTGTATATAGTTTGAAACAGGATATGGTGCGTAGAGTGAAAGAAGAGGCAAACTGTATGTTAAAAACGGGAAAAACGGTTCGTGAAATTGCCACGATCTTTCAAGTGTCCAAAAGTACCGTTCATAAAGATTTACATGAAAGATTGTTAGAAATTGATCCTGAAATGTATCAAAAAATTGATCAAATTATGAAGTATCACATCGATATTCGCCACATTCGTGGAGGAGAATCGACAAAGAGAAAATATTTACAAATGGATACGTCAAATTAAAAAGTAAAGGAGAAGAAACATGTTTGCAAAAGATATAGGAATAGATTTAGGAACTGCCAATGTATTAATTTATGTCAAAGGAGAAGGAATCGTGTTAAATGAACCAAGTGTAGTGGCGATTGACTCCGAAACCAAAAAGCCTTTAGCAGTAGGAAAAGAAGCACGTGATATGTTAGGAAGAACACCAGGAAAAGTCAAGGCAATCAGGCCGATGCGTGATGGTGTAATTGCCGATTTTGAAATTACCGAAATTATGCTCAATCATTTTATTAAAAAAGTCAATGGTAAAAATTTCTTTTCAAGACCACGAATTCTGATATGTTGTCCATCTGATATTACTGGTGTGGAAAAGAATGCCATTAAAGAGGCAGCCGAACGAACAGGTGCGAAAAAAGTATTCTTGGAAGAAGAACCAAAAGTAGCTGCAGTAGGAGCAGGTCTTGATATTTCAAGACCAAGTGGTAGTATGGTGATCGATATAGGAGGAGGAACGACTGACATTGCCGTCTTATCATTAGGCGATATCGTTACTAGCTCATCGATTAAAATTGCTGGGAATACGTTTGATCGTGATATTTATAAATATATTAAAGATAAGTATAAATTATTGATTGGAGACAGAACGGCAGAAGATATTAAAATGACAATTGGAACCGTTCTACCGGAAGGAAAAAATGAAAAAATGGAAGTACGAGGAAGAGACTTAGTGACAGGACTTCCTCATACCGTTACGATTTGTTCCGAAGAAATAGAAGAGGCATTGCGAGAAAGTGTCTATGTGATTATTCATACGACAAAAACCGTATTGGAGCAGACGCCACCAGAATTATCAGCTGATATTATTGATAAAGGAATTATCTTAACAGGTGGAGGCGCACTCTTGGATGGCTTTGACGAACTGTTAGCGAGGGAGTTACAAGTTCCTGTCTTAATTGCCGAAAGTCCACTCACTTGTGTTGCAGAAGGAACCGGTGTTCTTTTAAATAACATTCATTTAATTGACAAATAAAGAAGAGAAATCTTCTTTTTTTCACTGGAAAAGAGCGAATCACTATCAAAAGAATTTATCTTTGTGATATAATGTCCATAGGTGAGTAATATGGAAGAAGTAATTAAACAAATATTTCCTATGGTCGTAATACCATTCTTATTTGTTTTATTTGTGGTACCGTTCGTCAAGCAGATTGCTGCTCATGTAGGTGCATTAGATATACCAAATGAAAGAAAAGTTCATAAAACCCCAATGCCAAGATTAGGTGGTTTGGCTATTTTCTTTGGCTTTTTATTAGGATATATGATCTATGGAACACATAGTCCACAGATGAATTCTATTTTGATCGGTAGTTTTGTTATCGTATTGACTGGTGTCTTTGATGATATTAAACCATTAAAGGCAAGTACGAAATTTATCGGACAATTAGTGGCAGCGTGTATTTTAGTTTTTTATGGAAACTTTGTGATGTCTAATATCAGTGCTTTTGGTATCACGATTGATTTTGGACCATTTTCTTATTTCTTGACTTTATTTTTTATTCTAGGATGTATTAACTGCATGAATTTGATCGATGGATTAGATGGTTTAGCAGGTGGAATCGCATCGATCTATTTTTTAACCATTGGTATTATTGCGACAATGCAAGGAAAGTTTGGCCTTGATTTTGTATTAACTTTTGTAATGTTAGGATCGACACTAGGCTTTTTAGTTCATAATTTTAACCCAGCAAGTATTTTTATGGGTGATTCCGGATCGATGTTTTTAGGTTTTATCATTGCGACGATCGCTTTATTAGGTTTTAAAAATGTCACGATGTCTTCACTCATCATTCCGCTTTTGATTTTGGCAATCCCAATCTTAGATACTCTGTTTGCTATTGTTCGTCGTTGGTTGAAAGGAGAAAGCTTATCGACACCAGATAAGTTTCATATTCACCATCAACTATTGAATCGTAACTTTACACAACGTCAAACCGTTTTAATTATTTATGTGATTAATATCTTATTTGCGATCGCATCCATCGTTTATGTACTAAAAGATGCGCTTTTAGGATATATTATTTATGGTATCTTATTACTCATTGTCGTCCTATTCGTCGTCAAGACCAATGTCGTGTTTGAACACCCACAAGAATCGAAGAAGAAAAAGATTTTCAAACTTAAGAAAAATAATAATTCTTAAGTTTTTTTCTTATAAAAAAGAGGAATAAAACCATACTAAAAATGGTGATATTATGTTAGCAGATCTATTTGAAACGAATTGGATAGAAGTATTGGATGTCGTCATTCGCAGTCTTCTTTCTTTGATAACTCTTTTTCTGGTCACGAAAATGTTAGGAAAAAAACAAGTTTCACAGTTATCACTATTTGATTATGTCATTGGGATATCGATTGGTAATTTTGCCGCCGAGATGACTATTAATACTGATTCGCAATATCTAAATGGTATCGTATCGGTTGTGATCTTTGGATTAGTTGCCTATATTGTTAGTATCGTGACTATGAAGAGTATCTATCTTAGAAGATATTTTATGGGTACACCAACACTTTTGATTCAAAATGGTAAAATCTTAGAAAAGAATATGAGAAAAGTAAAATTTGATGTCAATGATCTATTAGAAGAATGTCGAAGTAATGGATACTTCGATTTAAATGAGATTGAACATGCTATTATGGAAGCAAATGGGAAATTATCGATTTTACCAAAGAGTGATTCTAAGCCGGTGACAGCAAAAGATATGGGAATTAAAGTAGCACAAGCCGGATTAGTTGGAAATGTTATTATCGATGGAAAAGTGATGAAAAATAACTTAAAGAATCTAGGTAAAACAGAAGAATGGCTTCAGAAAGAAATGAAACAAAAAGGATATCCAACTTATGAGAAAGTACTTTTGGCAACTTTAGATAAAAACGAAAAAATCACCATATATGAACGCAATTTAGATCTGAAAGCTAGAGATGTGATGGAATAATGTCTAGTAAATGTATGAAGCTTCAGGAAAAATAGACGATTGTCTATTTTTTTGTTATACTAGTATTGAAATAGATAAGTAGGTGAGTTATGAATTGGACGGAGTTTTGGATTAATATCTTTTTACCAATTTTAACGATTTTAATTCCTGTTTTTACGACGATATATACGGTCAATAGACGTGTTGAAAATGAAAATAAAGAATCCCATAAACCATATTTAGTCTTACATAAAATAGAAAAGATTAAACGTTTAGATGTTCTTCGATACCATTTAATGATCATTGGTAGAAATTATCGTAGCCAAAATCATTTACTTAGTGATGAAGAAATTGCTCATATTAGTCGAGATGAGGATCTGAATGTTGAATTTTATATTCGCAACATTGGTTATGGGGTTGCTACGAATATTCGTTTTTATGATTTACTTTCTGGAAAGGAAATCTATGGCACTCAAGAAAGTAGCAAAGAACAAAATCAAAAGTTATTTACGACGTTCGATATTGCATCCATAGAAGAAAAAACGTTACAAGCATGTGTGATCAGTTATCTTCCTGAAGAAGAAGGGTTGATAAAAGAGGAACATAATCGTATTCTTTGTGTCTATAAAGATTTGAATGATCATATTTATAGTTTTATTATCAGCATCAACATAAAGAATAAGGAATATTATGATTTCTTTGCTTATCAACCGTCTAGTCGTAGTTACAAAAAGTGGATCAAACAAAATAAAAAACAGTATCACATCATTTTAAAAGAATATAGTAGATTATAAAAAAGCAGTGTTGTTAAACACTGTTTTTTAAGAAATATATTTTTTCAGTTCTTTTTTAAACTTATTTTTTGCTTTTCTCTTTACTTTATTGATGGTTTTTTTGCGGTATTTTACACTTACAATACATAGAATCATAATAGCAAGGAACGAAACACTCACGATGATAATAGTCTCATAGTCAATTGGATCTTCACCACTCCATTTTCCCACTTGATTATTTTTTGCTATTTCTTGATCTGCTTCTAATAATGAAGTATATTGATAGTCGCCATATAAATAAGCAACTTCTGCTAACCCTTCTTTTATGAGGTTATCTTGTAATAATTCTCCATCGACAAATACCCATACCAAAATACGATCGTATTTATCCTTTTCATCACTTTCCATATCGTATTGTAGTTCAATTTTATTTGCCTCTTTTAAAGCATTACAAGTATAATTGCTAGCTTCTTTCCCATATGGTTCTTCTCCCTTAGTGGGATGTTTTGTCTCAGGAGTGTCGACTGCTAGAAATCTCGCCGTAACCTCTTCCCCATCGATGTAAAATTTAGCGGTATCTCCATCCACACAATCACTGAACTCTACTTCGAATTTTTCGTAATTTGTCTTTGCAAATCCATTCATGGGAATCATAAGAAGGAAACAGATCAAAATGACGAACCATTGTTTTTTCATATCATCACCTATTTTTATTATATCGTATTTTAAGAAAAAAGCACTTTCATAACTTTGTAAAAAGGAACGAAAGACATTTTCTTGACGAGTTAAAAGGACGATGTTATCATGGCCCAAAGTATTTGAAAGGAGAAAAAAATTGTGAGGGAATATGGATATAATTTTAAAGCTCGATATCTAGAATCCTGTATTAAAATAATGATGTAAAAATAGAAGAGATAGAACAGAAATGAATATGATATCAAAATGAAAATAAAGTGATGACCCGAAGCAAGAAATAATATCCTGCTCCTTTTATCTTTGTATATCCCTTTGAAAGGTACTTTACTTTGGTAAGAAAGTTGTGATATAATACCTCAGTCGAAAGAGAAGTGTATGAATATGAAGATCAGAAATATTGCGATTATTGCCCATGTCGACCATGGGAAAACAACGTTGGTAGATCAACTATTGAAGATGTCAGGAACATTTAGGGAGAATGAAGAAGCAGCTTCAATGGATTCAAATGCAATCGAACAAGAACGTGGGATCACGATTTTAGCGAAAACAACTGCTATCAATTATAAGGGATATCGTATTAATATTCTAGATACGCCAGGACATGCTGATTTTGGTGGAGAAGTAGAACGAATTATGAATATGGTAGATGGTGTATTACTGGTAGTAGATGCTTATGAAGGAACGATGCCACAAACTCGTTTCGTACTAAAAAAAGCATTGGAAGCTGGAGTTACTCCTATCGTTGTCGTTAATAAAATAGATAAACCAACGGCTCGACCATTAGAAGTTGTGGATGAAGTATTAGATTTGTTTATCGAATTAGGAGCGGATTTAGATCAACTAGAGTTTCCAGTTGTTTATGCATCTGCACTAGCAGGAACTTCAAGTTTAGATCCAGATCCAGCGAAACAAGAACCAACAATGGATCCTATTTTAGATGCTATTATCGAACATATTCCAGAACCAGATGTAAATATAGAGGGTGGTTTTCAATTTCAACCAGCTTTACTCGATTATAATGATTTCGTTGGAAGAATCGGAATTGGTCGTGTAAAACGTGGAATAGCCAAAGTAAATGAAGTCGTTAGCTGTGTTCGTTTAGATGGTAGTGTCAAACAGTTTCGTATTCAAAAAATGTTTGGCTATTTAGGGTTGAAACGAATTGAAATTACGGAAGCCAAGGCTGGGGACATTGTAGCGATCGCTGGACTTCCTGATATCGAAGTAGGTGAAACGATATGTACGGTTGGAAAAGAGGAGGCACTTCCTTTGTTACGCATCGATGAGCCGACTTTACAAATGACCTTTGGTGTCAATACCTCTCCATTCTGTGGACGTGATGGTAAGTTGCTTACTGCTCGTAAAATTGAAGAGCGTTTAATGAAAGAAACCGAACGTGACGTGAGTTTAAAAGTTGCTCCCAATGATAGTGAATCCTTTATTGTATCAGGACGTGGAGAATTACATTTATCTATTTTAATTGAAAATATGCGTCGTGAAGGATATGAATTACAAGTATCGAAACCAGAAGTAATCAAAAAAGAGATCGACGGTGTTCTATGTGAACCATACGAAGATGTTCAAATCGATGTTCCCGAAGAATACGTTGGATCAGTCATTGAAGCGTTGGGAAATCGTGAAGGAATTATGGAAAATATGCATCATCATGGAGAACAAGTTCGCTTGGCTTATACGGTTCCATCACGTGGGCTAATTGGTTTTACGACCGAGTTTATGACGATGACCAAAGGTTATGGTATGTTGAATCATACTTATAAAGAATATCGCAAAATGGCCGGCAGTGGTGTTGGAGAACGAAAACTAGGTGTTATGGTATCGATGGAAAATGGAAAAGCAACTGCTTATGCTTTAGGACAATTAGAAGATCGAGGAATCATGTTTATTGAACCAGGAGATGAAGTCTATGAAGGAATGATCGTAGGTGAACATACTCATGATAACGATCTTGCTGTCAATGTTGTGAAAGGAAAAAAATTGACCAATACACGAGCAAGTGGTAGTGATCACACGGTTGTCTTAAAAAGACCTCGTAAAATGTCATTGGAAGTATGCTTAGAATATATTAACAGTGATGAATTAGTAGAAGTTACGCCAAATCATTTCCGCTTACGCAAAAAGATACTCAATACTGATGAGCGTAAAAAGGCCGATGCTAAGAAAGCAAAATAATATGGAAAATTATGTGAAAAGAGAAGTATGACTTCTCTTTTTATTAAAACATTATATAATAGAAAAAGAAACGAGGAATCAGAATGCAAGAAAAAAAACGATTAAAATTAAAATATCAAATGTTAAAAGATTGGTTGGTAGGCACGATTTCTATAGATCGTCTTTGCCTAGCTAATATCGAAGAATATTATGATCATTCCTTTCATCCTTCAGAAACACGTTTTGTCTTGAAGAAGGAAAGCCTTTTTACTGATCATTATTATGAATGTTTAACTGGAAATTCTTTGGCTTTTCGTGAGAAAGAAGATCGACCATATCACGATGGCGAAGCAATTTTGACTAACATTACTTCAATTGTTCCTTATTTAACAGAAGAAGAATTGATGCAAAAAAAGGTCAAACGATATCGTCTTCAAGAAATTTTTTACGAAGCTAATCATCTTCCTTTTGATAAAGATAAGACGCCGATTGCACAACTCACAAAATTAGAATTAAAGCGATAAGAAAAAAGGACGATTAGTCCTTTTCTACGTTTTTATCAAAGAAATCAGCAATATCTACTTCTAATACCTCTGCTATTTGTTGAAGTGTATCAATGGATAATGTTTGAAAGGTAACCGATTCTAGTTTGGCAATAAAGCTTTCACTCAGTAAAAGTTTATCGGCTAATTCTCGTTGTGTCCAACCTTTAAGCTTGCGGTATTTACGAATATTTAAACCAATAATGTTGTAGATATTTTTCTGTCCGCTATTAGCCATATCATCACCTACCATCATTTTCTCATATAAATTTCAATATTTTTATGGACTAATAGTCCATAAGAAGATATAATAAAGGTGGTGATTAGATGTATAGTATGGAAAAATTAAAAGAAGTAAGAAAAGAAAGAGGAATATCGATCTATGAGATGGCTGAAAAGTTAGGGATTACAGCCTCTTTTTATTCACAAATAGAGAATAAAAAAAGAAGATTGTTTTATGATACCGCTATTAAAATTGCTGATATCTTTAATATGAAACCAGATGAGCTATTTTATACGGAGGAAGAAAAATAATTATTATTATGTAAACCCGGATAAGTTTGTTTTGTCATTTTATCGTTCTCATGATAAAATAATAGGGGAGATGATAGATATGAAATTAAAAGATAAAGTTGCAGTTGTGACTGGTGGTGCCAAAGGAAACGGACTAGGAATTGTCGAAGTATTCTTGAAGTATGGTGCTAAGGTAATTGTTTTAGACCGTGATCCAGAAGTTGAAAAAGTAGCACTTTCCTTTCAAGGAAAAGGAATGCAGGTATCGGGAATGATCGTCGATATTACGGATCAAAAGAAAGTAGAAGAAGCCATTCGTTTTGTAGCTGAAAAATATGGCCGAATCGATATTTTGGTCAACAATGCTGGAGTTGCCAAATTGCAAAAGTTTTTAGAGATGAGCAATGAAGTAAGAGATTTCCATTTTGATGTCAATATCAAAGGTACTTGGAATGTGACAAGAGCAGTACTTCCTTATATGGAACGTCAAAAATATGGAAAAATTGTCAATTTATCGAGTGTTACAGGACCACTTGTAGCCGATACAGGAGAAGTAGCTTATGCGACAACAAAAGCGGCTTTAATTGGCTTTACGAAAGCATTAGCCATTGAAACAGTCGATTATAATATCAATGTCAATGCAATTTGCCCAGGTTATATTATGACACCAATGGTCGATGGAATCGCAAAAGATACCAATGCTTCAGATCCACAAAGTGTGATCGATGGAATCGCTGCAGGTATTCCCATGAAACGTTTAGGAACCATTCAAGAATTAGGAGAGCTTGCTGCTTTTCTAGCAAGTAATGAGTCGAATTATTTGACTGGTACTGCAATTGTAATCGATGGTGGATCTACATTACCAGAGACAAAAAGTGTTGGAGTTTAAACAAATCATTTCTCAGTATCAATGAATCATAAGGTTAGTATGCAATAAGCATACAGTGAGGAGTAAATAGTTACCCCTCTTTTTTTGTGAAAGGATGATGATATGTACCGTTAGTAACCTGATTGTGAAAAAATGGATACAAAAGATGTAAAAAGAAAAACAGAGTGAACCTATTTCATATTTGTTTTATCCATTGCTTTTTTACTGTTCATTTTGTATTCTATTTTTAATCATTAAAAAAATCACTTTAAATTTCCTTATAAACTATGATAAAATGGTAATTACTGAGGTGATTATCATGAAAGGTATGGATATGTGTTTGTCTTTTAACCTAGAAACGATTTATGATCATGCCAATTTCCATATCGAAGATAAGGATAAAGTAGGAATTGTTGGTGTGAATGGAGCAGGTAAGACTACTTTATTGAAAGTGATTTTAGGTATACAAGAATTAGATAGTGGTAAAGTGATAATCGCTCAAAATAAACGAATTGGTTATTTACCACAGGAAATTGTAATGGAAAATAAGGATATTACGGTTTTTGAATATTTGATGACAGCTCGTCCCATTAAAGAATTAGAAGAAGAAATTGCAAATCTATATATACAAGTATCAAATGAAAGTGATGAACGATTACAAAAACGTTTGCTAAAAAAAATTGGGAAATTACAAGAGTTATTAGAGTATTATGACGTTTATCAGGCAGAAAATATTCTATTTGAATTGATTGCTGAAATGGATATCGATATCGATTTATTAGATCGAAAATTGATCGATTTATCCGGTGGACAAAAGTCAAAAATTGCCTTTGCGCATCTACTTTATTCGAATCCTGAAATTCTTTTATTAGATGAACCAACGAATCACTTAGATGCTAGTACTAGAACGTTTGTCATCGAATATTTAAAAAATTATCACGGAATGGTGTTAATTATTTCCCATGATATTGATTTTTTAGACCAAATCATCAATAAAACTCTTTTTATCGACAAAATAGAACATCAAATTACCGTATATGATGGTAATTACACGACCTATTTAAAGAAAAGCAAAGCATTAAAAGAAGCAAAAGAACGTTTGATCGAGAAACAAGAAAAAGAACGTGAAAAATTACGTGACATTGTACTACTTTATTCAAATTCGAGTGGAAAACGTAAACGTATGGCTCAAAGTCGTGAAAAGACATTAGCGAAATTAGAGAGCCGAATGATCAGTCGTGACAAAGTATATAAAAAAGTAAAGTTGAATATTCGACCAATGCGCGAAGGTTCTAAAATACCAGTCAAAGTAAATAATATTTCTTTTCATTATCCAGAGAAAGAAGAACTGATCCACAATTTATCTTTTGTCATTAACAATCGTGAACGTTTCTTAATTGTAGGAGAAAATGGTGTAGGGAAATCGACGTTACTGAAACTATTGATGGGAATATTAATTCCTGATGAAGGTAATATTTGGTTTGGAAATAAAACGGATATTGCCTATTATGCTCAAGAACAAGAATTATTAGACCTTGAAAAAACGATCCTAGAAAATGTGGAACAACCAGGATATAGTGAAAAAGAATTACGTACTATTTTGGGATCTTTTTTATTTCATGGGGATGATGTATTTAAAAAAGTGGCGGTATTATCGCCAGGCGAGAAGGCTCGTATTTCTCTATGTAAAGTGATGTTAGAAAAAGCGAATCTTCTCTTATTAGATGAACCCACCAACCATCTAGATCCTGACACACAAAGAATTATCGGCGAAAATTTTCACGATTATGAGGGAACCATTATTTTAGTTAGTCATAATCCATCTTTTGTAAGAGAAATTGGTGTTGATCGTATGCTTATTTTACCAAGTGGAAAAATAACCAATTATTCTGAAGAAAAGTTAGAGTATTACTACCGATTAAGTCAACAAGATTAAACATTTTCGATTAAAATAGTGAGTAGTTCAGAGTAACAAATTCCTTCATGCATCCATAATTTTGGATACATACTGATGGTATTAAAACCGGGAAGCGTATTGATTTCATTTAGATAAATTTGCTTATTTTTTTCATCATAAAAAAAGTCGACGCGAGCAAGACCAGAGCCATGGATCGCTTGGAATGCGCTTTTTGCGTATTCTCTTATTTGCTCTATTATTTCGTTTGGAAGAGAAGTGGGAATCACAGTTTGTGATTCTTTATTTTCGTATTTTGCTTCATAATCATAAAATTCATTGGCTGATAAAACTTCTCCAACGGTAGAAGCTTTGATCTCTCCATTCTCTTCTAAGATTGCACATTCTAACTCTCTTACATGCATAAATGATTCTACGATTGCTTCTTGATCATAATGAAAAGCAAGTTTTAAAGCTTTCTTTAAATCCTTTCTTGATTCTACTTTACTAATTCCAATCGATGATCCACCATTAGAAGGTTTTACGATCATAGGATAGTCGATTTGTTCTTCGATTTTTAAAATATCGTAATCTTTGTTTACTGAGATGTATGGTACTTGAGGAATTTTGTGATAAGTAAAAATTTGTTTGGCCATTGCTTTATCCATTCCAAGTGCACTGCTTAGCGTTTTACATCCTACGTAAGGAATATGAAATAAATCTAAAAAGCCTTGTAATTTACCATCTTCCCCATTCGTGCCATGAATGATAGGAAAGATGACATCATATTGATGAATGAAAAAGACAGGATTCAGAATCGGTCTATTTTTCGACACCCTTAACCATGTTCCATCTTCTAAATATTGAAGATCGTCAGAAAAGAGAAACCATTCATTCTCCTTGCTGATACCAACACTATCGATACGATATTTGCTTGTATCGATATTTTCTAAAATGCATTTTGCAGAACGACAAGAAACAAGATGTTCACTTGAATTGCCACCAAATAATAATAATACACGTTTCATAATTCACCTCAATTTATTATATGTCAATTTTATGATTCGGCTTTTATAATGTAACAAAAAAAATCGCCTATTTGAAAAAGCGATTTATCATAGCTTGATCTTTTTGTTTTTTGGCTTGTAATGGTTCTGATCGATTGGTTAGAAAGTATAAAACAGGGCGACTGAATATTCTAGTGAAAAGATGTACAATTGGATTCGTATGTTGTTTAATATATTCGTAATATTGAGTCAGATCAGTAGTACGAAAGTGTAAAATTTCTTCTAGTTCATCACTGTCTTTAAAATAGCCACAATGAAAGTTCTTCTCTGCAAAAGCTTCCCTTTTTATATGTTTTGGATTAAGACCATATAAATCAAACATGCGAACTAAAAAGTCATAATAGGTAGTACGACAACCCTCACCACCACCTAAATTGAATGTTCTACCAACCAATTTTTTCTGGTGTTCCAAAGCATTTACTAACGCATTGGCAGTATCCCAAGTGGTTGCAATTTCCATTTTGGTTTGTAGTGGCATATGAAACATCAAAGGATCTGGTTTTGGATGTCCCATGATTCCTGTCAAACGAAAAATCGTATAATGAATGTTACTTTCGCGAATGAAAAGTTCAGCCTCTATTTTGGTAAGAGCATAGTAATCTCCCTCGCTAGGAATCAACGGATCATGAACACTAATCCAAGGATTTTCTGTACGGTCACCATAGACACTGACCGATGAAGTATAAAGGAAAAACGCTTTTGGACAAACTTCTTTTAACGCTTTGACTAAAGTAACTGTTCCAAAATAATTTACTTTTCGGGTAAGTTCAGGATTTTGATCCGCCAGGGGAGGAATAATCGCAGCAGTGTGAATAACCGCATCACATCCTTGTAACGCTTTTCGAACCAACGTTTCATCATGAATGCTACCAAAATAAGCAGTTACCTTATCTAGATAAGGCTTTAATCTTTTTCTTATCTTGGAAGTATCCAAATCTAGTATGACAATTTCATATTCCTTATGTTCTGTTAGCTTTTTTAAAGTTTCAATTCCAATATTACCACCCGCTCCGGTAAGTAAAATTTTCATAATATTCACTTCTTTCCAATGTGAGTGTCATCGAATGATCACACCTTACATATATTATATAAAAGACTTGCCTAAAAAACAAATTTATGTTATATTGTGAATGGTTTAAGTTTTCTTTAGTTACTTTCCTTTTTGAAAGCTCTAATAAAAAATGTTAAATCAAATTCAAAAAGGAGGTTAGCAGTAAATGGAAGAATTAAAAGATAAGACGATCGTTTGTAAAGACTGTGGTCAAGAATTTATTTTCTCAGTGAGAGATCAAAACTTCTATAAAGAAAAAGGTTTTGAACACGAGCCTGTTAGATGCAAAGAATGTCGTGCCAAGAGAAAAGCAGAAAGAAATAATTTTGTTCAAAATAATAACGAACAACAAAAATAGATAAAATAACTCTTAGAATTTCTAAGAGTTTTCTTTTTCTTTGAATTCTTTTCGAAAGGTTAATTCTCCACTTTCTTCATCATAAGTAGGAATAAGTGATAATTCATAATGATATGGTGTTGTAAAAGTAATACGGATCATTGCATTTCTTAAAGCTTCGTCGGAACGTATGATAATACGATGATTCTGTTCGATCAATTCGTTTTGATAAAGAAGATCGACATCACGATATTCATTATCGATTTGTTCTATTTTGTGAATCCGAAAATCAGTTAAGGTTAATTCGCTGATAATGATAAGATAATGGTCACTGGTATCCAGTTTAATAAGTACATCATTATTGCCAACTTGATATTCGTTTGTTTCCGTTATCGTATAAAATTCCCGATCCAGATAAGTTTTTTTTATATTTTCTAAATAACCAACAAAATCTACGATCGATGGATCCTTTGAATAATAAGTTTTTCCCTCTTTTTCATAGTAAAGATGATGATCTTTGGTAACATGTATCAAGTATCGATCTGTATTGGTGACGATCGTTAGAATACCTATATCCTCTTCTTTCAAAGATCCTTGTTTAAAAGGAAGCTCTTGAAAATAGTCACTGATTGTTTCGTGTTCTTTTTTTAATAACGTGACACTTCCATAACTTACTTCTTGTATTTCCTCTTGATCGATCGTAAGTGTTGTTTGACCACAGCCAACGAATAAAAAAGCAAGAAGTACGACCCACAATTTTTTCATATGATCACCTAACGTTATTATGTGGAAAAAAATAGAAAAAATACTTGATTTCTCAAGTATTTATCGATTTTGATTAAGATAATAGTCACGAAGTTCTTTAAAACGTTGGTAATGAACGATTTCTCTTTGACGTAGAAAAGCAAGCGGTGCTAGAATATCGGGGTCATCCGTTAAATCCATTAAATGCTCATAAGTTGCCCGTGCTCTTTGTTCCGCTCCCATATCACTTTCGATATTGGCAATATAATCACCAGACACTTTGATATAGGCCATATTAAAAGGATTACCAAATGAATCGGATGGGAATAAATCCATTCCAAATTGGGCATATTGATTGCCCAATCCTGCTTCTTCTAATTCTTTTGGAGTTGCTCCCTCCATAAGTTGGAACAACATGGCTGAAATGATCTCGACATGTGCTAGTTCTTCCGTTCCAATATCAGTTAACAGTGCTTTCCCACGATCATCTGGCATGCTGTAACGTTGATCTAAATATTGCCAAGCAGCGGCAAGTTCACCAGCAGGACCACCATATTGCGTTAAAATATATTTTGCTATTCTTAAATCTTTCCGTTTAATGTTGACTGGGTATTGTAATTTTTTCTCATATTTCCACATACAAATTCTCCTTATCTATTTTCCCATGGCCATGGTAATTGATTCCAAGCCCAAGGTGTAGTATTCAAAGCATCGCTAGAAATGAATAGAGGACCATATTTTTTCTCATATTCTTTAATAGCGCGATTTCCTTCTTCACGATATTGATTAAATAATTGAATCATCTCACGGTCATTAGGATGATTATCTAAGTAAAGATTTAAGTCATGAGCCGCGAATTGAAGTGCATCGACATAAGTCAATATTTGGGCCTGTTCATTCATTGGTTCTACTTCATAAGGCTTTGTTACTTTATAAGTATTATATAAATCGTGAAACATATTTCCACGTATGAATCCTTGATATGGTTCATACAAACTAGCTGGTTTTATATTTTGTTGATCATAGTTACATTTATTGAAATTAGGGTTACTGAATACACCTTGACTTGTTCCTTTCATAGGAGAAGTCATTGGAGTTTGATTCATTTGTCCTTGATTCATCATGTTGTTTTGACCGTTTAACATATAATAATTTCTGTAATCTGAATAGTTATTCATCATTTTTCCTCCTCACTTCATAGTATGAAATTAGGGTTATCGTGTATAGGTAATTGACTAATTCCAAGAATCTTTTGAAAAAGGCTTGCCAAAAATATAAATAATTGATAAAATATAGTACGTATTACATGGCGAGTATGGTGAAGGGGTTAACACGGTGGATTGTGGTTCCATTATGCTAGGGTTCGAATCCCTATACTCGCCCCAGATTGGAAAAAAGTCGAAAGACTTCAAGATAGAAATCGATTCTTATGAGTCGATTTTTTTGTTTGCTAGAAAGGAATTGGTAACTGAAACTTGCTAATAGTATTATATAATTTACAAATGGTAATTAAAACTAATTTGATGTATGCTATTTGGTGTTATGGATAATTTTGAAAATCCCTTTAGAAAATATGGATAATATGGTACAATGATATAGAAATGTTAGGTGAAGTTATATGAGTGAAAAAGATTTAGACTCTAGTATAAATCCATATCAAGAAGAAGTAAAACCTGCATGTTATATAAAGCAATTACAATGGGATATGGCGATAGGATTGCAACAAGTAGATAATTTAAAACCATCTAAATATCTAGAACAAATAAAAGAAAAAAATATTTTAGGTGAATTAACACTAAAAGAGGTAGAACAAAGTCTAAAAGAATATTACACCACAAAAGAAAAAAATATTAATCATAATGAATTAGAATGTGACTTTGTATCTATGAGAATTGTTGAACTACTAAATCAAGATAATTTTAAATTGTCAGTAGATTATCTAAAATATATTCATAAATATTTATTTCAAGATGTTTATGAATTTGCAGGAGAGTTTAGAAAAATAAATTTTTCTAAGCATGAAAAAATATTAAATAATGATTCAGTTGCCTATGGAGACTGCAAAACATTAAATGAATCATTAGAATATGATATTAGTCTAGAAAAAGAGAAAGACTACAAAAATATGAATATTGTAGAAGTCATTAACAATATTACTAATTTTACATCTAGTATATGGCAAGTACATCCTTTTAGAGAAGGTAACACAAGAACAACAGCTGTATTTATATATAAGTATCTTAATAGTTTAAATTTTAATCAAGATATTTCTATATATAATAACAAAGCGTCTTATTTTAGAAATTCATTAGTCAGAAGTAATTACTTTAATAATTATTTAAATATAAAAGAGGATAAAAGTTATTTAATTAAATTTTATGAGAATTTATTATTAGGTAAAAATAATAATTTACATTCTGAAGATTTAATTTTGAAAGAGTTATTTTGAAAGATAAATTATGATAATACTGTTTTATCCAATCATATGTTTATGTTTTAATGTTTGGATAATAATGACAATATTAGAAAACAATTGAAAGAAAGGATTAGTAATATAAATTATAAATCACATTTCAATCAGATAATTAAACAATAGTTGCATTGTTTTCATGTCTATATATGTTATTCCTATTTATCAAAAACAATATAGTCGGATAAATGAGCAATTAGAATATTTATAATAATAAATATAAATATGCTATAGATATAAATATTAATGAAACATTCAATTTATTAAAATGTATAATTAAAAAATAAATTTGAAGATAGTTGCGCCATAGTGGTATGCAATAACTGTCACATATTTTAGCATGTATTATTAATTTTATAAGGAGAAAGTTAGAATGGCAAATAAGAATAAAAATTTACAAAATGCAAAAAAAATAAAAGACGATGAATTTTATACTAGATATGAAGATATTGAAAATGAAGTTTTACATTATAAATCTCATTTTGAAAATAAAACGGTTTTTTGTAATTGTGATGATCCGTTTGAATCTAACTTTTGTAAATTTTTCTTAAAGAATTTTAATGTATTAAATCTAAAGAGATTAATATGTACATCATATTATTCATCTAAAATTATTTCAAAAGAATTAAAATTCTTAAGAGATGGTGAAAAAATATCAAGAACTAAAGGATATGTATTAGATGTTGAAAAATTTACTGATACAAAAGATATAATACCAGATAATATAATTTATGAGTTATTGAGAAAACCAGATAGTATAAGGAAGTTAAATGGAAATGGAGATTTTCAAAGTGAAGAATGTATAAGCTATATGAAAGAGTCAGATATTATTGTAACTAACCCACCTTTTTCATTATTTAGAGAATTTGTTTCACTTATAATGCAATTTAAAAAAAAGTTTTTAATTGTTGGCAATCAAAATGCATTAACATACAAAGAAATATTTCCTCTAATTAAGAATGATAAAGTATGGACTGGATATCAATTTGGAGAAATGAAATTTAGAGTACCAAAATCTTCAAAACCAAGAGCAACAAGGTACTGGGTTGATGAAACTGGCCAAAAATGGAGAAGTTTGGGAAATGCTATGTGGCTTACAAATATTGATAATGAAAGAAGACATAAAAAATTAGAGTTAAAAAAGAAATATAATCCAGTAGATTATCCAAAATATGATAATTTTGATGCAATTAATGTAAAGACAATTAATGATATACCTTATGATTATTTTGGAATTATGGGAGTACCTATAACTATTATTAATAGGTATAATAGTGAGCAATTCGAGATTGTTGGAGAGGCTAATCATGGTTCTGATAATGAGTATGACCTATTTAAGCCGGTATTAAACGGAAAAGAATTATATAAAAAAATTTTAATTAGAAGAAGATGTAGAAAAATGAAAGGGAAAAAATTTATAATTTTAGATTTATTTAGTGGTGCGGGTGGCTTTTCTTATGGAATGGAAAAAAACAAACATTTTGAGACAGCTATTGCACTTGATATAAACGAAATTGCGTTAAAAACTTTTAAACATAATATGCCTGCGACGACAACTATTGTTGGTGATATTACTGATGAGGAAATAAAGAAAAAAATCGTCAAATTGAGTAAAGAAAAGAATGTTAATATGATTATAGGTGGGCCACCTTGTCAAGGATTTTCATTGAAAGGGAAAAAACTAGGATTAAATGATCCGAGAAACTTTTTATTTAATGAATATTTGAATATCGTTGAAGCTATTAAGCCAGAAGTATTTGTAATAGAAAATGTTAAAGCATTATTATCAACATCTTCAGGATGGTTTAAAGATCAAATAATTACTAGAGTTAAAAGTATGGGATATTATGTAGATTGCGGTATTTTGACTGCCTCTGATTTTGGTGTTCCTCAGTCTAGGCAAAGGGCAATATTTATTTGTTCTAAAAACAAAAAAATAGAGTTGCCAACCAGTAAAAGAAGAAAACAAGTAACTGTTAGAGATGCAATATTTGATCTAGCATATTTAAATTCGGGAGAAGGCGACTTTGAGCAAGAATATATAACATTACCGACTAGTTCATATCAAAAAATGATGAGAAAAAATAGTAATAAATTATATAATCATAAAGCATCTAACCATTCAGATGTTGCATTAAAAAAACTTCAAATGATTCCAGCTGAATGTGGAAAGGAACATTTGCCAAAAGAATTATTGGGAAAACAAAAATTTAATGGTACATGGGGAAGATTAAAATGGGATGATATTTCTCCAACAATTGATACAAGATTTGATGCTTCATCAAATGGGACAAATAATCACCCATTCTTGCATAGAGCAATTACTCCACGTGAGGCTGCAAGAATTCAATCGTTTGATGATAAATTTGTGTTTCTAGGATCAAAGGTAAACATTAGAGAACAAATTGGTAACGCTGTACCACCTTTGTTGGCAAAGGCTATAGCAGATAAAATATATGAAGAGATAGGTGAAAAATTATGAATATAGAAATGGCGTATTTAATTGGAATGATATTGGGGAATGGCGAAATACAAAAAGGAAATCAGGAAACTATAGTTACTATTGATATACCTCATAAAAATTTATATACTGATGATTTTAAAGATGTTAAAGTATATGTAAAAGCAAGTATAGTTGATATACGTTCTATTGTGGAACCTCTTATTGGTAGTAATTTGAGATTTACACAAGGTAATAGATCAACAAAGATTTCCTTTGTAAAGCCTAATGAGGAATATGTCATGAGACAAATACTTAAATTTGTTGGAAACGGACGTAAACATTCAACTATGGAAATGAACCCTGATTTATTTAATATTACCACAGATGAAAAGAAGTCTTTGCTTAGAGGAATGGCTGATGTTACTGGATACATCAGAAAAAGTAATATTGCTTATGGGCAAATGGGTGCGCATCGTGTTTATATTGAAATCCCTTGTAATTGGCAAATGGTCATAGACGTTGCCAATATGTTAAAGGATGTTGATATTCCCGTTCAAACAATAGACTTTGGACACCCTAATTTTAGAGATAGCAAATTAAAAAAATATAATGAGGGTAAAAAATATTATTGGAAAAAAGAACACCAAATAAAAATATATGCAAATGAATTTCTTCCCATCGGCTTTAATATTAAACATAAACAAGACGCCTTGGAAAAATATAGTGAAGAATTACTAAATTATTTAGATCCGAATAAAACACATAAATTTTATTGGGAAAAAAGTATAAAAAAAGGAAAAGATAAACCAGTTCATCCAGGCGAAAATGATATTTCATTGCCACCTGAAATTCGTGGAAAACATTTTAATTCTTGGACTGAATTGGCAAAGGTATTAGGATATGGTAAATAATGTTTTTAAAGAAAATGAATTATATGAACCGATGAGACAATGGTTACAAATATATCTTGAGGATAAGTATAAGCATGCTGAAATAATAACTATTGATTCACATGCAAGAACTTTGGATTCGTTTTTAAAAGAATATGGCGTTCTTGAACAATATCCATTAACTGTGGGATTGGATATTCAAGTTGATGTTTTGGGTATAGTAAAGCAAAAAAACAAATCATATCTTGTGTTTATTGAAGCTAAAAAGACTCAGCTTAATTTGCACGATTTAGGGCAATTATGGGCATATTGCAAGTTGTGTGATCCGATTGAGGCATTTCTTTTATCTTCTTATGGTTTAGGAAGTCTAAATAAAATTCTTAATAATTTATTAAGGGATGACCTGTTGGATTTTGGCGATGGTAGGAAGATTAAAAAAATGCAAGTAGGAAGATGGGACATTACTACAAATAGTATAGATTATAATTCATTAATTCCGAAAATTTAAATTAGAGCAATTAAGTAGAAGGTGAAATATGGAATTATTTTTAAGAAAAATAGAAAATGCATTTGGTATTAAAAGTTTGCGAGTAAATTTGCAAAGCGACAAAAAAATGTTTCAAGAATTAATTTATTCAAAAAATGGTTCTTTTAAAACTTCTTTTTCTAATGTTTTATATAATTTAAACAATGGAACACCAGAAAATATAATTGATAGATTAACAACTGAAAAATGTAATTTAGATATATGTATTTTAGAAGATGATAAAGAAATACATAGTTTCAATAATAGATTTATAGTGTTTTCGAGAGAAATATATGAACAAAATGCAAAACTATTATCTGATTATAGTGTTGAATTGGAAACTCTTACTATTGATAAAAAAAGTAGTGAATATATTAGAGAGTTATTAAATGAAGAAACAATAGAAATTAAATTGCAGATTGATCATTATTTGAAAGGTACAGGTTTAAATTTTGAGTCTATGCTTAATATGTTTTCTAATATGGAAGATGGATATTTAGATAGAATTATTAATTTACTAAATATAATTATTAATCATAAAGAGAATGATATTTCTGAAATAAATATCAAAAAAATATATCAAAAAGCATACGATATAGTTGATCAAAATGAATTTCAAAATAAAATTTCGAATTATATTCATGTTTTAGAAAATAAAGTAAATGCCCAACTTTTTGACGATGGTTTTAATGAAACTAATTGCTTGGCTTTTGCGTCAACTATTGAAAAAACTAAATACTTATCTGAGAATAAATCTAGAGGATTATTTATAAAGGATAAAATATACTATGACATAGATGATGTAAAAAAAATGTTTCAAGAGGAAATTAATAAAATATCAAAAGATCCTGAAATTATTGAACAAAGTAAAGAAATTACTAAATTAATAGGAAAAACTAAAGAATCGGAAAATTTAAAAGAATCTATAAAGAAAAATCCATTACTAGTTAAACAATTATCAATCGGAAGAAAAAATATAATTTTATCATATTTAAAAAAATCAAATATAGATTTTATATATTGGTTAGAAGTTATAAAAAAAGCAAAAAAGGAATTAAATAGAGTTTTAAAAACTGCAAAAACTAAACAAACTGACTTTGAGCGGGCTATTGAAATATATAAAAATAGATTTCATCCCATTTTTAATATTGAAATTGTGGATAAAGCAGAGTCTATGTTAGGAATTAAGACACCAACTATTGCATTTTATCATAAAAGAAGCGCTGATATAGCTGTTTCTGAACCAAAATTGAATCAAATTTTGTCTTCTGGTGAAAAAACAACACTCAACATTTTAAAGTTCATAGTTGAATATGAAAATAATAAAAAATATAATCCTTTTATAATATTAGATGATATTGTAGAAACTTTTGATTATTCTAATCGTTATGCTTTTATTGAATATATTAACGATTTAGTAAATTTATCTGTTCCTGTAATTGTTATGACACACAATTTTGAGTTTTTTAAAACAGTTGGTAAACGAATACCAAAATTAAGAAAAAGTGTGGCAACGGCCAATTCTAATGGTGTTATAGACATTCAAGTTAATAACAGAATAAATAAAAATATGGAAGAAATCTTAAAATGTAATAACATATTTGATTTTTTTTGTGCTATTCCATATTTAAGAGAATTAAAAACAATTTTGTTAGAAGATACAAAATGTTTAGATGCATGTTTGCATTATCAACAAGAAACTTGTAAAATACAAATTAAAGATATTGTTTCTCTTTTTCCAAATGAAGCAATAAAAAATCTTAAAATAAAAGAAAATGATAAATATCTAAATAAATTATTAGAAGTTGCAGATGGTTTATCTGATTTTGATGATTTCGATATTGTTAAAAAAACGATTTTGTCACTTGCTTGTAGATTATTAATTGAAAAGAAAATTATTGTAAATAATTTTAATTTACTATCAAATATTAGTGTTAATCAAACAGCACAGATTCTTGATTTGTATGGAAATATGTTACTTCCAGAAGCGAAAAAATGTTTAGAAGCTGTACAATTATCAACTCCAGAATTTATTCATGCTAATACATTTATGTATGAACCACTAATAGATATAGATGGAAAGTATTTGTTTGATTTATATAATAAAATAAAAGAATTATCTGATGGTAATATATGGAAAAACAAAATTAAATAAGAGATTAATAATTCCCAGAAAAGAATCAGTTTGAGTGTATAGATTCATTGCTAGCTATACATAAAAAATATTCCTAAACAAAAATTTAAATCATTTTGTAGTTTTGTTTTTTAGAAAGTTTAAAAGAATATTTTGTGAATTTTAAGTTATGTATTATACTTATAGTAATTACTAGGGAAGATTAATAATAGTGATAAGGTATATTTTATAGTCTTTAAATTGAAGTTGAAGAGCATGTATATATTATTCAAATGAGGAAATAAAAAATGATGTCATATAAGATGGACACAATATTTTAAATGAGTTAAAGACTTGATAAAGAAGAAAAATGACATATAAATCATTTTATACTTGCAATCCTCCTCAATCATAGCTAACATACACTACAAGGAATCGATTTTTATCTAATTATTTTAAAAGATGACACCCATCGCCCTGAAAGTTAGAAGTCGAAAATCTTATTAATTATGCATCATATGTAAATTGTTGAGAACATAATAAAGTTCTCTTTTTTTTGAATTCCAGAAATATAACTGGTAAATTTTGGTAATTAAA